>CAZZPI010000043.1:8596-10231 GCA_964655865.1 uncultured Nitrospiraceae bacterium | reverse complement strand
GAGGAGGTGGTAGATGACTTCGAACCGCTCGGGATCTTCAGGAAAATCCGCCGAACACACGTCGGTGATGTGGTCGAAGGAGGCCTCGGGCGTATCATGGAGGAACCGGGCGACCTCCGGCAGACGATCCGCTTTGATCTGGACCGTCACCTCCGCGCGAGCAGTGTCCGCCTCCACCGAGCGGATCGCATCGGGAAACTTGGTCATCAACGTTTCGATCAGAGGCTGCATGGGGTATGGGGTCACTGGTCAATAGTCATTCGTCAATGGTGCACGCAGTCTTCTATTGACTACTGAGTGATGACCAATGACTTCTCACTTCACGAAGACTTTTTCCCGCTGAATCTTTTCTTGGAGCTTGAGCAGGCCGTCGAGCAACGCCTCGGGCCTCGGCGGACAGCCCGGCACGTACACGTCCACGGGGACGATCTGATCGACTCCCTGCACGACCGCGTAGCTGTTATAGTGGTTGCCCGACGTCGCACAGGAGCCCATCGAGATCACGTAGCGCGGCTCGGGCATCTGATCGTAAATGCGACGGATCACCGGCGCCATTTTTCGCGTCACGGTTCCGGCCACGATCATCAGGTCCGATTGGCGCGGCGAGGCGCGGAACACCCCGGCCCCGAACCGATCGATGTCGTAGCGGGAGGAGACGGTCGCGATCATCTCGATCGCGCAACAGGCCAGTCCGAACGTCATCGGCCAGAGCGCCGACTTCCGCGCCCAGCCTACCAGGGCGTCCAAGTTCGTCGTAATGATGTTCGGCTCGAACTGTCTTTCCAGTATGCTCATCGTCTTCCGCCATTCTCTCCAGAACCGAGGCAATGGTTGGTCTGCCCTTCACTGCGCGCGTCCACCGAGCACCGCCCGTTATTTGACAATTGTAATAAGTCTCGTGTGCGCGGTGCGCGAGCACAAAGGGCAGACCAACCGTTGTCTCGCCAATTCAGTCCCACTCCAGCGCCCCTTTCTTCCAGGCGTACCAGAAGCCGACGACCAGGATACCGATGAAGAGAGCCATCTCTATGAACCCTACCAAGCCGAGTTTCCGGAATGCCACCGCCCAGGGGTAGAGGAATACGATCTCGATGTCGAAGATCACGAAGAGCATGGCGATGATGTAGTACCGCATCGGAAACTGAATTCTGGCATCGGAAAAGAGGGGGCTGCCGCTTTCGTAAGGAATCAGTTTGGCCTTATAGGGTCGAGAGGGCCGTACCACCCATCCGACCAGCAACGAGAGAACCCCGAAGGCCACGGCGATCCCGATAAACAGCAGGATCGGCAGGTAATTCAGAGGAACGTCTTCGCTACTCATCTCTACAAACCGATAGCGCGAAGCGAACAGCTAACAGCTATTCGCTCCCGGCTGCTCACTGCCGGCTTTCACGGTGAGCGCCGTGCCGAAGAACGGTTGGTATTTGAGTCCATCCAACTGCGGCCGGTCCATGCCCTTGTGTTGGACCAGGACCTTGAACGTTCGCCCCATCCCTTCAGGGCGCAACAACTGAATGGCACTGTAGAACTCCGCCGACTCGGGCTCCAACGCTTCGATCATCTGTTCTGCTCCCAGGCCGATGAGAAAGCTCATTTGATTCGTGAATCCGCTGAAAGCCAGGCCTGCTTCCTCCC
>CAZZPI010000043.1:0-8586 GCA_964655865.1 uncultured Nitrospiraceae bacterium | reverse complement strand
TCTCGCAAGACAGCTAAAGTCTACGTGCGATGTGATGTCCTGACAGCCGACTCGAATATAGGGATCGTCCGAAACCATCTGGTTGTAATAACAGAGGAGCGTTCCCTTCGATCGATCCGGTCCGTAGAGGTCCTCCGCGGTGTGCCCATAGTCGATTGTGACGACCAGCCCCCGTCCTATGCACCGAGCCACGGCCTTCATCCAGCCGACGGCCGCGAGGTTCACCTCGGCGCGCGACCCCTCCCGCAGGCTTGGGACAAAACGTTGGAGATGCTGCGCCAGCTCATCACTCGAGGGCGAGCCAAGCTGTTCGACGAACCGACCGCCTTGCCCCGCGACATAGACTTCCTGAGGTCGGCCTTGCGTCATCTGTATCCGGTGAACAGGAAGGGCGTCGATCAGCTCGTTAGAGAAGAAAAGGCCGATCACGGAGTCGGGCGCCAGTTCGTCGAGCGACTCGCACCATCGTACCCGCCCGTTCTGGATCCATGCAGCAAGGGTGCTCTGCTGCACCGCTCGGAGCGTCGCGCTTCGCTCCAGCAGCACGTACTGCAGCCTGGCCCCAAATTCGGGGACAGTCTCATCGCAGTGACGGAGAAAGTCGCGGGCCAGCAGACCCTTGCCGGGCCCCATCTCGACCACCGTAAAGGGACGGGGACGGTCGAGTAAATCGTCTACCTGACTGGCCTGTGTGGCGAGCGCCCGGCCCAGGATCGGGTGAACGTCGCCGCTAGTGTAAAAGTCTCCGGACCAGCCGATCCGTTCCGTTGTCGGCGTTTCGAGGGGCCGGGTGTAGTAGCCATAGAGCGGGTGATAGAGAGCCAAGTCCATAAAGCGGGCGAACGTGATCGGTCCCGACCGGTCGATTTCTGACGAGATCGCGGCCACCAGCTCTGGATGTCCAACGCCCACAGGGGGAACCTCACGCCCCGGCCCGAAAAGGTGCGTCCGGCTGGTTTCTGGCACACAAACCCCCAGGCTTTTCGGGAAAAAAGTGGCATACATTAGCCGTTGAATCAACGGCAAGTCAAGGTGAAGAACGCTGGAATCGCCGATAGTTCCGCCACTTTGGACAGTCGGATCATTCGATCAGAGCGGCCTCTCTCTGGGGCCTCAATGCTCTCAGCGGGATGATTGCGGTGCGAAAAGAGAGGGAAGGAACCGAACTGGATCGGTTCGGAAGAGTGGCGGATGCTCAGGCGGGTTTCTCTGCGACGTACTCCATGTACTTCCAGAATTCTTTCGCCTCATCTTCACTCAAGACCAACGGGGTGTTGTGGGCGGTTCCCACGAAGTACACCTTGACCGACGTCGCGTCCTGCCACACCTGGGCTTCACAATGGGCGATGTTGTCGAAGTTGATCGCCCGCTTGCCGATTTTCAGGAAATGCACGCCTTCCTCCCGGCTTGATTGAGTCGAGCTACGCTCGACACGGGAGGGGGCCCGAACGAACTCCCCTTCCGTACTCACGCGTGCGGGCTGTAGCTCCTTTATCTCTCTCTTGGCTGAGATGTTGGGTCAGGCTCCGACTGCGCGCGTCACGACCCGTTGCATTGAAGGGCAACGGGTGCCCCGGCGCTTTCTGAAGCGCGGGCTCCGCGAGGAAGGGAGCCTACCCAACATCCCAGCCCTCCTTACGCCCCGTGGCACTTTTTGTATTTCTTGCCGCTGCCGCAGGGGCAGGGGTCGTTCCGGCCGACCTTCTCGGCTTGGCGCTGGACGGTCTTGGGGGCCGCCGGTTCGTCGCCGCGGTTGAGCGACAGGCGGACGACCGGAGCTGGGGTCGAAGGAGGAGGGGGAGACTCGCCTCTCGCGGCCTGAACGCGGAAGAGCCGCTCCAGTACGTCGGCCTTGATCCGGTCCATCATGGCCGCGAACATGTCGAACCCTTCGCGCTTGTACTCAATCAGGGGGTCCTTCTGCCCGTAGCCGCGCAAGCCGATGCCGTCGCGCAACTGATCCATCCCCAAGAGATGGTCCTTCCAGTGGTGATCGACCACTTGGAGAAGGAAGATCTTTTCCAAGTACCGCATCAGCTCGGGACCCAGATCCTTTTCTTTATGCTCGTAGGTCTCAAGCACCAGCTTCTGCAGATCCGCCACAATCGCTTCCCGGCCAAGGTCTTTGAAAGAGGCGGCCGGATCGGCTGCCCCCGTGGCAAACTCGACCGCAAACTGTCCCTGCATGACTTCGGCGAGGCCCTTGAAGTCCCATTCTTCCGGGTATTGGTCGGCGGGGCAGTACACATCCACGAACCCGGCCACCACGTCCTTCATCATGCCGCGGAGATCCTCGGTCAAATTTTCACCCGCCAGGACCGCGCGGCGATGCTGGTAGATGACCTCCCTCTGCTTGTTCATCACGTCGTCATATTCGAGCAGTTGCTTCCGAATGTCGAAGTTGTGGGCCTCCACCTTCTTCTGTGCATTGGCGATCGCGCGGGTGACCATGTTGTGCTCGATGGGGATACCTTCTTCCATGCCGAGTTTCAGCATGAGCTGGGATACACGCTCCGAGGCGAAGATCCGCATCAGATCGTCTTCCAGCGAGAGATAGAACCGCGACGAGCCGGGATCGCCTTGCCGCCCGGAGCGGCCACGGAGCTGGTTGTCGATCCGCCGGCTTTCGTGCCGTTCCGTGCCGAGGATGTGGAGGCCGCCCAACGCGACCACTTCCTGCTTGTTCTTTTCGCAGTCGGCTTTGATCTCTTCGAAAATCTGCAGCTTGCGGTCATCGGGCAGGTTCTCTTCCTGATACAGAATGCGCTTAAACAGGAAATCCGGGTTGCCGCCCAGCAGAATGTCCGTTCCGCGACCGGCCATGTTGGTCGCGATGGTCACCGCTCCTTTGCGACCGGCCTGAGCGATGATCTCCGCCTCCTTCTCGTGGTACTTGGCGTTCAGGACGTTGTGCTTGATGCCCTGACGGGAGAGCAGTCCCGACAGCCGCTCGGACTTCTCGATGGAAATCGTGCCGACCAGCGCCGGCTGCCCCCGCTCATGACATTCTTTGATCTCCTCGACGATCGCGTTGAACTTTTCCCGCTCCGTCCGGTAGACGACGTCGGGGTAATCCTTGCGGATCATCGGGCGATTGGTCGGCACCACGTTCACGTCGAGGTTGTAGATTTTCGCGAACTCGGCGGCTTCCGTGTCGGCCGTGCCCGTCATGCCGGCCAGCTTCTTGTACATGCGAAAATAGTTCTGGAATGTCACGGAGGCGAGAGTCTGGTTCTCGTTGGCGATCTTCACGCCTTCCTTGGCTTCGACGGCCTGATGCAGGCCGTCGCTCCAGCGGCGGCCCGGCATGAGGCGGCCGGTGAACTCGTCCACGATGATCACCTCGCCGTCCTTCACCACGTAGTCCACGTCGCGCTTGTAAAGCGAGTGGGCCTGCAGGGCCTTGATGACGTGGTGGACCAGGCTCATGTTCCGGATGTCGTAGAGGTTGTCCACGCCGAGCATCTTCTCGACCCGCGCGTTGCCGTCCTCCGTGAGGGACGCCGTCTTGGTCTTCTCCTCGATCGTGTAGTCGCGCTCGTTCTTGAGCTGGGGGATGACGGCGTTGATGCGGTAATACAGGTCCGTGGTCTCGTCGGTCGGCCCTGAAATGATCAGCGGCGTTCGGGCTTCATCGATCAGAATGCTGTCCACTTCGTCCACGATCGCAAAGTTCAGCTCGCGTTGCACGCACTGGCTCAAGTCGCTCACGATGAGGTTGTCGCGCAGATAGTCGAAGCCGAACTCGTTGTTGGTGCCGTATGTGAGATCCGCTCGGTACGCCTCAGAGCGGGTGCAGGGGCACAGGTGCTGGAGACGCTTGTCGGCGGCTTCGTAGCTCGGGTCGAACAGGAACGAGGCGTCGTGCTGGATTACGCCCACGGAAAGCCCGAGCGAATGGTAGAGGGGCCCCATCCATTGGGCGTCGCGCTTGGCGAGATAGTCGTTCACCGTGACCAGGTGGGCGCCCTTCCCGGAGAGCGCGTTCAAGTAGAGCGCGAGCGTGGCGACCAGAGTCTTCCCTTCGCCGGTCTTCATCTCGGAGATGCGTCCGCGGTGCAGGACAATACCGCCGATCAACTGGACGTCGAAGTGGCGCATCGCGAGACGACGACGCCCGGCTTCGCGACAGACGGCGAAGGCTTCCGGCAGGAGATCATCGAGCGTTTCGCCCGCCTCCAGCCGCTTCTTGAAGTCCTGGGTCTTATCGGCAACCGCGTGATCCGAGAGGGGGGTGAGCCCGGACTCGAGGCTGTTGACCCGTTCCACGAGCGGGCGGATAGCCTTGATTTCTCGGTCGTTCTTGCTCCCGAAAATGAGGTTGAGAAGACGCGTCAACATGCAGTGGTAGGGTGTGGCCGGAAAAGATCAGCGATGGACCTGATTGTTGTCATACCGCAGGTCGTCGCCACTCAGTATACAGCAATTCGCTCGTGAATCCCATAGGACTCTTGGCTTCCGGACTGATCTTGACATGACCGCGAGGAGTTTACTAGCATTCCGCGCGAAAGATCGAGCCTGTGACGATGAGACCCGTGCTGAAAAAGCCGATCGCGCTGGTCCTGCTCCTGAGCCTGCTCGCGCTCAGCGGAGTTATGGCCGCGCAGAGCGTCGAACATGCCGCGCACCACGCGCATCACCGGGCGGCCGTGCATGCCAGCGCCCTTTGCGCCTGGATGTGCGCAGCAGGCCAAGCGCTGGAGACGAACGCCATCGTCTTTCAGGGCCATCTCGCCATCGTGAACGGCTGGGTTTCGTCCCCGGCTCATGCTCCTGCAACGTACCCTCTCGACTTCACGGCCACTCGCGGTCCTCCTCTTTCCGTCTAATATCTCTTTTCAGTTCACGGACTGAGCCCGGCGTTCCGGCGCATCCGTGCCCCGTCTGAGCGATTTTTGCTCGAGCGTTGAGCTGACGACGACGGAACGGAGAGTCTGCTCCAATTCCTCCTTCTGGAGGTGAGCGATGAGAGGGACCGGTTCAGTTCAGAGCATTCACTGCGGTAAGCGGCCCGCGAACGACGCGGAGCCCACGGGAAGAAGAGGCGGGAAGAACAGGCAGAGGGTATGAGCAGAGGCGTAATGCGACGCAATGTTCTTGTACTAGCGGTTCTCTCGTGCGTGTGGTGGGGCGTGAGCGTGTCGTCCGTGAGTCAGGCGGCCTGCGGCGCCGTGACGTGCTTCGTGGTGATCGGTTCGCAACAGCAGATCCCACAGGAGGGGCTGCTCACCTTCAATGGGATCTACAACTACACGCCGATGCGGTTACTGAGCGGGACGAACGGGGTGATTCCCGCGATCGATCAGGCCCAGCGACGGCTGATCCTGGACCATCATCAGGAAGTCAGAACCGTCACGCAGACGTTCACGTTCGACCTGAATTACGGCATCACGGAGCGCTTGGGCGTGGAAGTCACGATTCCGTACATGTGGCGCACGCACAAGCACATCGACGGGCTCGGAGAGGACGGCCCGAACGGCGAAGGAGAACAGACGAAGTTCTCGGCCGACGGGATCGGCGACATGCGTGTCGGTTTGAAGTACAACGCGCACGCCACCCTCAGCAGCATGGTGGTGTTGGGGTTCGGCGTGTATCTGCCGACCGGCAGCATCAACGATCGGGACAACACGGGTGAAGTCATGGAGGCGCCCACGCAATTGGGACGAGGGCAGGTCGGCCTGAACCCGACGATCTACCAGACGTATGAATTGATCCCGCACCGATTGAACCAGTTCGCCTTCGGCAGTTATCGGCACACGTTCCGGAACAACGACGGCTATCAATTCGGAGACGAATGGCTGCTCAATGTGGGCGCCAATCTTGTCACGGTGCCGTGGCTCGTTCTCACGAGCCAGTTCAATTATCGGTATCTCGTGCATGACAACATCCGGGCGTCTTTGGAGCGGTCACTCACGCCCGCAGACGCGGGCTTTCCCGATGATCCGATCGTGCTCGATCCCAACATCAGAAACCGTCCAGTGCCCAACACCGGATCGACCTATCTGGCGTTCTCTCCAGGGTTCCAGATCAGTATGGATGGATTGATCGATTCTCCGCTGACGAAGATGACGTCGTTCTATTTCTACGCGCAGATTCCTGTGGCCAGGGACTCGAACAACAACCTGGCGCAGGGCACCAGTTTTATCTTCGGCATCACGAAGTCATTCCAGGTCTTGCACCCGAAGGGCTGAAAGAGCGGAAAGGCTCGCCACCCCCGCCTTCCATTGAGACACGAGAAAGGATGAGGATCATGAGACATCGCGCGACGTGGTTGGTTTTGAGTGGAGCGCTGCTGTTCGTCTTGTTGCACGGACAGTCGATCGAGAGCCTGGCCATGGGCTCGCGCGTGCCAGCGGTCGGGATGCCGGCCGAAGACTTTCAGCTCGCGGACTTGGCGGGAAAAACTCAGAGTCTCAGCCAATACCGAGGCAAGGTCGTCCTGCTGAACTTCTGGGCCACCTGGTGCAAGCCCTGCACGACGGAGATGCCCGCGATGCAGGCGACATTCGACAAGCTCCATGACAAAGGGTTCGTTGTCCTGGCCATCAACGAACTGGAAGATGAGGCGAAAGTGAAAGAACACATCAAGCAATACGGCCATACGTTCCCGGTCCTGATGGATCGCGACAACAAGGTGGCCAATCAATTCGGAGTGTTCGGGCTGCCGGTGAGTGTCTTCATCGATGAGAATGGGATCGTACAGGAATACCTCAAGGGCGGGCTCTTGACCGAAGACAAGATTGTTCGAACGATCCAACACATTCAAAGCAACAAGCCCATGCAGGGGGCATCGGCCCGGTAGGATAGCGTGATTCCATTGAATCGACAGATCTTCGTTCTGCCCCTGGTGGCCTGCCTGCTCTTGGTGCCCGCGCTCGCTTCCCCGGCGATGGTGGCCCATGAGGCGCAGCACGCGCATCACAAGGCGGCAACTCATTCATCCACCCTCTGCGCATGGTTCTGTGGAGCCGGACAGGCATCCGATGTCTCGGAGCCTGTCTTTGTCCCGACCATTGATTTTGTCACCACCGTCAATATCGAGCCAGGTACACGCGTACATTCAGCCGACACCCTCCCCTTCCTTTCTCGCGGTCCTCCCGTACGGTTCTAATCATTCAAGTCACTCGATAAGCCTACAGCAGCGAGAAGCCGCGAACTCCGCCATTTTTGGCTGTTCGCCATGTGTTCTCTGACGCGAGCTGGGCCACTTGCAAGCTCACCGGTCACGTCGGTTCCCGTATGGGGACGTAAGGTAGGTGTGGCCGTGTCACCTTGGTCGACAAGCACTCCGGTCGAGTGCGGGAGGATGGAACATGGATGGAATTATGGCATTGCAACGGAAGAGATTGCTGCGTGTCGATGAAGTAGCCAAAATTTTGAACATCAGCCGGTGGACGGTCTATCGATGGGTCGAAGCCGGTCGACTTGGCGGGACCAGAATTGGGGCGGGAAGTCTCAGGATCTTTAGTGACACGGTTGCTGCGTTGATCGATCACCACTGTGTCGGAGTGCCTCTTGCGACGGTTGTGAAACAGGACGCTCTTCCGGAAGAGCCGGGGCGTGGGGCAATTGTCCTTCAGGATTTCGGTCGCAGTGGCATTCGGTCTCGGCGACAGGCAGCTGTATGACATTGAGGGCATTTCGACGTGCTCTCTGGTTGGTCTCTGTCGTCCTGCTGGTGCAAAGCTGTGGAGGCTGGGCCCCTCTTGTGCAGGCGTCCTGTGGTTCGGTCAGTTGTTTCGTGGTCATCGGATCACAACAACAGGTGTCGCCGGCCGGCGTCTTCACGGTGAATCTGACTTACACCTATACGCCGAACGAGATTCCTCCCGAGGGCGCGAACACCATCCCGTTTGCCAATCAACAGACCAAGCAGCTCATTTTGGCCAACAGCCAGGTCAATCGACTGAGCACCCTCGTCCAAACGGCGGCGTTGGATGTCAATTATGGATTGACAGAGCGCTTCGGCCTGCAGGTGACGGTACCCTATCGGATCGTCAAAGCGGTCGGGCAGATCGGAGCCGGCGCGGTCTCGAACGTCAACGATCGGGGCGTCGGCGACGTGCTCGGCAAGATCAAATACAACGTTCTGCCCACGCTTCGCAGCATGGTGGTTCTCGAAATGGGCGTCTATTTCCCCACCGGGGACTACGGCCACGAGGCCGTGCCGGGACAACTGGCCGAATCGACGTTGCAGGTGGGGCGGGGGGCGTTCGGGTTCCAGCCGGGGTTCTACCAGACCTACGAGGTGCTCCCCCATCGGCTGAACCAGTTCGTTTCCGGGAACTGGCGCTACAGCCTGCGCAATTCGGATGGATACCAGTTCGGGCAGGAATATTTGTTGAACGCAGGGGTGAATCTTGTCACCGTGCCGTGGCTGATCCTCACCGAGCAACTCAACTTTCGCTACAAGACCAAGGACAACATCGAAGCCCAGCTCTTCGAATTGCGAGGTCCGCCGATTAACCGGGTGGTGTTGCTCGATGGCAATCTCATCGGCCGCCCCGTGCCGACGACGAACCACACCTATGCGGCGTTCTCGACCGGAGTGCTGGTGAATCTCGGGGATTTCGCCCAGGCATACTT
>CAZZPI010000042.1:0-10395 GCA_964655865.1 uncultured Nitrospiraceae bacterium | reverse complement strand
AGTGTCCTGAGTCTGAAATCCGCACAAGAAATCGTGGACGCCAGACCCCTCTTTCCACCCCTCTCCCTTCAAGGGAGAGGGCAAGGGTGAGGGTGAAATCCACCAAGCAGCGTTCCCCTCACCCTCCCCTCTACCCGATGGGGCGAGGGAACTATTGATGCGAACTTGAGACTTAGGACACTAGCTGAAAGCATCATATGTGCCATCTAGCCATACACGTCGCCTCGATAGCACGGGGAAAGAAAGATGGTACCAGCAATGCCTAGCGCGCATTATTCATGACGGTTCGTCACGAAATCGGGAAGTCGCCACGCGAGACAGGCGCGCGGAGCCGTAAGGGAGGGAGGCATACTTGAAACAGTATGTTGACCGACCGAGCGGCGAGCCCGCCTGCCTGGACGCAGGGCCGACCGCGTCCAGGCTTGTCGCAGCGGCGAATCCGCGATTGCAGTAGAAGCGTTCATGAATAATGCGCGCTAGGGGGTTGGGATTTGCTGCAGGTCCGGAAATGCCACAAGAAGAGCACGCTCCTGTGGCGGCGTCCCACAGGAAACCTAACGACTTGAATTCCGCAGAATCGAGGTTAAGTAATTAAGTGAGCGGAGGCCTCGGTGAGAGGAACACTCAAGGGATCGAGGTCGAGCGCTGGGGCGGTGAGCAGGCCCACCGATGGGTGGGAAGCCTAAAACCCCTCCAAGACCTCCATGGTGCTCACAAGCTCTCTAGACCCGCCTCCGCTCCGTTGTTGTCTTAATCTTTTCCGCATCGCGCCGAGCTTAGGTGGGGTCTTTCGCTACACCCTATCGATTGTAGGTGTCCTGTTGAGCCTCACTCTTAACAGAACGAGGGTGAGGCCTTGAACTATGAGCGTATTAAATTTGAGTCTATAATCTAAATTGCAGTCGCGTTTTGCCCGGCAGCGGAAATGCTATAAACTACAGATCGTTGACAAGGGTGCCGGAAGAGTCCAGACTTTCTCGGCCGATCTGAGACAAAAGCTATGAACGGCAGGATCCATATCGTCTCGACCCAAAGAGTAAAGTGGCTTGCAGTTGCGGCGGTGTTTGCAGTCTGCCAAGTGGTGGGCGTAATGTGCACATTACCCGCTCTGTCGTTGGCGGCTGATGCATCTATGATTTCGGAGGGAGGGATAACCTGCCCGATGGAAGGGACGAGCATGTGTCCGCCCTCCATCACGTCCTCTCCTGAACGTCACGTGAAGAGCAGCGTCGTCATGGACCTTGATCATGCGGCGATCCTCCTCGGCACTGCCTCGACTCTGATAAGTCCCTCGGGCCCACCGCGTTGCTCGTGGAGAAGTGCGTGTTCTCTTGTCCCCGCCTCCATAGGGTCTTCCTCGGTCCTCCGGATCTGATTTCGCACCTCCAGTCTGCCCGCTCCCCGCTCGGCTGCTTGGGCTGAGCGGGCGATGGCCTTTCCATTCCTTTATGCCGTCCGGAGGTGCTGTTGTGAAACCGTTACTCGCTCTAATCCCCTCATGGGTTTTCTCTGCCTTGGCGCTCCAGGTCATTGTAGTCTTAGCCGTCAACCCGCGGTCTGCCGTCGCTGCGCAAGAGGCGGGTCCTGGTGTGCGCCCGGACAGCGCACTCCACACTGCATCCGGTGAAGAGCGGATTACGCTCCAGAGCCTGATCGAAGAGCTGACCGCCCGGAGCCCGGAAATCAAGGCAGCCCGAGAGCGATGGGAAGCGTCGAAGGCCGTCGTCCCTCAAGTCCAAACACTGCCGGACCCTCGGCTCCAGCTCGGCTATCAACGGATGCCCATGGTCCCTCCTCCGGTGGAAGGGGCGATCTATGGGTTCGGACAGGACATCCCGTTTCCCGGCAAGCTCGCGCTCAAGGGAGAAGTGGCCCAACGCGAGGCCGATCGATTGGAACAGGAATACCTGGCCACTCGACTACGATTGATCGCCGCCCTGAAGGAGGCCTACTTCAATCTGCATTTCGTTCATAAGAGCATCGAGATCGTCGAGAAGAACAAGGCGCTGCTGATGCAGTTCGAAAAGACGGCGAAAGCCCGTTATAGCGTCGGGCAGGCGGCGCAGCAGGATGTCTTCAGAGCCCAGGTCGAGATCTCACGAGTCCTCGATCGTCTTGCGGTCCTGGACCAGCAGAAAGAAAGCCTCCATGCTGCGATCAATCGTCTCTTGAATCGTCCGCCCGCCGGACCACTGGGAACCCCGGAAGAGATCCAAACCACGATTTTAACGATCCCCTTGCAGGACCTGAACCGTCGCGCCGAGGCCTTCTCTCCCGCACTGCTGGCCACGGCGAAAAGTATTGATCGTTCCGAACGCTCCGTCTCCCTGGCTAAGCGGCAGTACTATCCGGACTTCGATATCACCGCCCTCGGCCTCCGGAACGACAAGATCAACGACAACGGCTACCAGGTGATCGTAGGGATCAAGATTCCGTTGTTCTATGAGACCAAGCAGAAGCAAGGCGTGCGAGAGGCGCTGGCCACCCTGGAGGGGGCGCGCGAGGATTTTGCCGCAACCCGCCAGGATCTGTTGTTTCAAGTGAAGGATGGCTTCGTGCAAGCGCAGCGGGCCGAGCGGTTGATCACCATCCTGCGCGATGCCATCATTCCCCAGGCCACGCTGGGCCTCCAAGCCGCGCAAGCAGGGTACGCGGTGGGGAAAGTGGATTTCTTGACGCTGCTCAACAGTCTGTTGACTCTGCAGGACAGCCAATTGGAACTCCACGGCGAGATGGTGAATCATGAAAAAGCGCTCGCCAGGCTTGAAGCGGTGACCGGTGGTCCCTTAGGCGGTCCGATGTCGGATAGGAAGCCTGGATCATGACGCGTCAACGTGTCATCGGGATGATAACGGTGTTTATCGTGGCCGGCGCCGCCATCGTCTGGCTGATGTCACGACCGGTGACGCTTCCGCCTGCAGACTCTAAACAGGACATGATGATGGACATGCCGGGGATGGAAAAGAAGCCGATGGGCGAGCCGCGAGGGCCGAAAGACGAGGGGCAAGAGGGGCCTCTTGAGGAGGTGCCCGGCATGGTGACTGTTCCGCTCGAGCGGCTCCAAATGATCGGGGTGAAGTACCAACCGGTGACCAAGCGACCGTTGGAGAAACTGATCCGGACCGTCGGCCGCGTCGCAGTCGACGAGCGGAAATTGGCGAAAGTCACGATCAAGTTTCACGGCTGGATCGAAGAGTTGTTCGTGAGCGCGCTCGGGGATCATGTGAAGAAAGGGCAACGGCTCTTTACGATCTACAGTCCGGATCTGGTCGCGAGTCAGGAGGAGTATCTCCTCGCCGTCAGGGGACAGAAGCAATTGGGGAGCAGCGAGTTTCCCGAAGTCGCGCAAGGCTCCAAGGATCTGCTGGAGGCAGCCAAGCGCCGGTTCCAGTTGTGGGATATCACCGAGGACCACATCCGGGAGCTGGAGCAAACCGGCAAGGTCATGAAGACCCTGCCGATCCATTCGCCCATCACCGGCACGGTCATGAAAAAAGACGTGCTGGCAGGCGCGCACGTGGAGCCGGGACAGGAACTGTATACCATCGCCGATCTCTCGCAGATCTGGATCTTGGCGGACGTCTACGAATACGAGCTGGGGTTCGTCAAGAAAGGGCAAAAGGCGGCGGTCACGCTCTCCTATGATCCCGGCACGGTGCTCACAGCCCAGGTAGGGTTCGTCTATCCCACGCTCGATCCGAAAACTCGGACGGCCAAAGTGCGGTTCGAGTTGGCCAATCCGGAGGAGAAACTCAAACCGGACATGTATGCCAACGTCGAGCTGAACGTGAGTCTCGGAACAAAGCTGGCTATTCCGCAAGAGGCCGTCATCGAATCCGGGCAAAAGCAAGTCGTCTTCTTGCACCACGGCGGAGGCAAGCTGGAACCTCGCCTGATCAAGACCGGAATCAAGGCCGGTGACTGGTCCGAGGTGTTGGAAGGTCTCAAGGAGGGTGACCATATCGTCACCTCCGCGAACTTCCTGATCGACAGCGAGAGCCGGCTGAAGGCGGTGGTGGACAGCATGGGCGGGATGGCGGGCATGAAGTAAAGGCTCCAGGCAATGGGCATTAGGCGATAGGTGGAGAACGAGAAGATTCGTTCCCTTTCCTATAGTCCATAGCCTATTGCCTCGTGCTGAGCGTCAACCATGGTTGAACGCATCATCGAATACAGCGCGAGGAATCGCTTTCTCGTCTTTCTGCTCGTCCTGTCCGCCGCGGTAGCAGGACTGTGGGCGCTGCGCCAGACACCGGTGGACGCGCTTCCGGACATCTCCGACACACAGGTCATCGTCTACACCACTTGGCCGGGCCGCTCTCCCGACCTTGTCGAAGACCAGATCACGTATCCGCTCGTGACCGCCCTTCTTTCCGCCCCGAAGGTCACGGTGATCCGCGGCTTCTCCGATTTCGGGTACTCCTACATTTACGTGTTGTTCAAAGACGGCACCGATATCTACTGGGCTCGAACGCGGGTGCTCGAGCGGTTGAACCAGCTTGCCGGCCGGCTACCGGAAGGCGTGACGGCACAGCTCGGGCCTGATGCCACCGGCGTCGGATGGATCTTCCAGTACGCGCTGGTGGATGAATCCGGCCAACAGGACCTCGCCTCGCTGCGCAGCTTCCAGGACTGGTACTTGCGCTACTGGCTGCGAGCCGTGGAAGGGGTGGCGGAGGTGGCCAGCGTCGGCGGGTTCGTGCGCCAGTATCAGGTCAACCTGGACCCGACGAAGGTGTCGGCCTATCGCCTCTCGGTGGCCGAGATCGTCGAGAAGATCCGGCTGAGCAACAACGACGTGGGCGGCCGGGTCGTGGAGTTTTCCGGTATCGAATACATGGTGCGAGGACGAGGCTACATCAAGCGTGCGGAGGACATCGAGAAGATCGCCGTCGGCGTCAACGAGAACGGCACGCCGATTCTGCTCCGCGACGTCGCGACGGTCCGATTGGGTCCCGACATGCGTCGAGGGCTGGCCGAGCTGGACGGGCAGGGAGAGATCGCGGGCGGCATCGTGATCATGCGCTTCGGCGAGAACGCGCTCACGGTGATCGAGCGGGTCAAGGCGAAGCTCAAGGAGCTGGAGCCGTCATTTCCCAAAGGCGTCAAGGTCGTCACAACCTATGACCGCAGCGGGTTGATCACGGAATCCATCGACACGGCCTACGAAAGCCTCGCCGAGGAACTGATCGTCACGGGCGTGTTGATCATCGGGTTTCTCCTGCATCTTCGCTCGGCGATGCTTCCGATCCTCACCCTGCCCTTGTCGATCCTGATCGCGTTCATCGTCATTTATTATCTGGATATCGGCATCAACATCATGTCGCTGGGAGGCATCATCGTCGCCATCGGGGACATGGTGGACGCGGCGATCATCATGGTGGACAACGCCCACAAGCGCCTCGAGGAGTGGGAAAGGGGACAGGCTACTTTTCATGGCGAAAAGTTACCTGTCCCCTTTCCCGACCGCACCCGAGTCCTGATCGATTCCGCGAAGGAGGTGGGGCCGGCGACCTTCAGCTCGCTGCTCGTGATCGCCGTCTCCTTCCTGCCGGTCTTTGTCCTCGAAGCGCAGGAGGGCCGAATGTTCAAGCCGTTGGCCTTCACCAACTTCTTGGGCATTGTCGCCTGCGCGGTGCTCGCGATCACGCTGATCCCGGCCCTGCTGCCCACCTTCATGCGCGGTCGGATCTTTCCCGAGCAGCGGCATCCCGTGACGCTCCTGCTGCAACGGCTCTACGCGCCCTTGCTGCGGTCGGCCTTGCGACATCGCGGACTGGCGGCGGTGCTGGCGGTCGGGTTGATGGTGAGTATCGTGCCGCTTTATCTTCGCATGGGTTCCGAATTCATGCCTCCGCTCTACGAGGGCACGATCCTCTACATGCCGACAACCCTGCCCGGCCTCTCTGTCACCGAGGCGTCGCGGCTGCTTCAGATCATGGACCGGACGCTTCGCTCGTTCCCGGAAGTGGAGTGTGTGTTCGGCAAAGCCGGGCGGGCCGAGACCTCCACCGATCCGGCCCCCTTCAGCATGATGGAGGTAGTGGTGGAGCTCAAACCACAGAACCAATGGCGCCCCGGCGTGACGTATGAAAGTCTCATCGACGAGATGGACAAAGCCCTCCGGCTCCCCGGGGTCACCAACGCTTGGACGATGCCGATTCGCAACCGCATCGATATGCTCACGACGGGCATCCGGACTCCGGTCGGCATCAAGATCTTCGGCCCCGATCTCAAGCAGATCGAGGAGATCGGGAAACACATCGAGATGGCGGCCAAGGAAGTCTCCGGCACACGCAGCGTGTACGCAGAGCGTGTTACGGGCGGCTATTTCCTCGATTTTCAGATCAACCGCGATGAGATCGCCCGCTACGGCCTCAAGGTGATGGACGTCGGGCGGATCATCGAATCCGCCATCGGCGGCGAGAATATCGCCACCACCATCGAGGGACGCGAGCGATATCCGATCAATGTGCGCTATCTGCGTGAATTGCGGGATGACCCGGAGAAGCTCGCGCGCGTTCTGGTCGACACGCCGACCGGCGCGCAGGTGCCCTTGGCGCAGCTTGCGTCGCTTCAGCTCATGGGCGGGCCGCCCATGATCCGGGATGAGAACGGGATGTTGTCGGGGTACGTCTACGTGGACATGGCCGGCAGGGACGTGGGCGGCTTCGTCGACGATCTCAAGCGCGTGGTGCGCGAGAAGGTACGACTTCCGGCCGGCTACACGATCGCCTGGTCCGGACAATACGAGTTCATGCAACGCGCCTGGGAGAAGCTGAGGCTCGTGGTGCCCTTCACGCTCCTCATCATTTTCGTGTTGTTCTATTTTACGTTCGGGTCCGTGGCTGAGACGGGGATGGTGATGTTGGGCTTGCCGCTCTCTCTGGTCGGAGCCGTCTGGTATCTGGTCGTGCTGAACTACAACATGAGCATCGCCGTGTGGGTCGGGATCATCACGGTGATCGGGACGGCGGCCGAGACCAGCGCAGTCATGCTCGCCTACCTCGATGAGGCTTGCGCGCGCCGCAAGGCGACGGGCGGCCTCAAGACCCTGGAGGACGTTATCGAGACCGTGCATCTCGGCGCCGTGGAGCGCATCAGGCCCATGGCGATGATCGGGCTGGTGGACGTCATCGGGCTGATTCCCGTGATGATGGCCACCGGCACCGGGGCCGATGTCATGAAGCGGATCGCCGCCCCGCAAGTCGGCGGGGTGTTCTCCGCGATGATCCTGACCTTGTTTGTGATTCCACCCATCTACGTGATCTGGCGCTGGTGGAAAGAACGACGGACACCCCGGGTAGTACCTCCGAGCGATTCTGCCCTCACGACGTGAAGCACGGAGAAACGCCCTTAGCTCCGGATGGGATATCTGGTTTCCTGGAGTGCCACACCTTGTCCGTAGCCGTTGCCATCCTCCTCCTTACGATCGGACTCGGGCTGATCCTCTACTGCGCCGAGCGTCTCGTCACTGGAGTGGTCGGAACATCGCTGGGCTTCGGCGTGTCCCCGTTTCTGATCAGCGTCGTCTTCATCGGCTTTGATCCGGAAAATCTTGCGGTCGGGGCTGTCGGCTCGCTAGAGGGCCAAGCAGGCATCGCCCTGGGCTCGGTCATCGGTTCGGCGATGGTCGCCATCGCGCTTGCGTTCGGGATCACCGCGTTGATCGTCCCGCTGAAGTTTGCGCCGGTTCCCAAACCCATTCTGTTGGTGCCGGTGTTGTCCGTATTGGTTCTCGGCCTGCTCGCGGCAGACGGCCGGCTCTCAAGAATTGATGGGGCGATTTTACTTCTCGGGTTCGTCTCGGCCGTCGCCTACTTGATGTGGTTGTGCAAGAGAGGGCTCGATATCAGGCCCGCGGGAGAGGTCGCTGAAGCGCTGCAGGAGGCCGATCGGCGCACTCGATGGACCCATCTCGGACTCTTGGTGCTATCGCTCGCTGGTCTTGTCGTCGGCGCCGAGCTGCTGGTCGCCGGAGCTGGAGCCATCATCGCCGCCTTTGGCTTGTCCGGCACGGTGTTCGGCATGACCGTTCTCGCGTTTCTGATCAGCATCGAAGAGGTGGCGCGAGAGTTGCCGGCCGCGCTTCACGGCAGGCCGGAGATCAGTTTCGGGAATGTGGTGGGTTCGATCCCGGCCTTTTTCTTGTTCAACGCCGGAATCATCGCGTTGGTCCGTCCTCTCGAGGTGGAGGTACAAGTGCTCCGGTTCTACCTTCCCTTCTGGTTCGTCACGATCGTCACCGTAGCCCTGCTGCTGATGATGCACGGTGTATCCCGATGGGCCGGAGGGCTCCTAGTTCTGTTGTACGGCCTGTTCTTCCTGGGAGGGTACGTGAGTTAACCCCGATCTCACCCAGGTGTCGTCACGACCCCTCATGAATTGTGCGGGCTAGAAACTCCTGGCCGGGAGCCGTCGAGAGCTTCCGATCCGCTTATCGAACAATCAGCACAGAGCAGTCCGCGTGTGGGAGCACTTTCTGACAGACACTCCCCAGGAGAAATCGTTTGATCCCCTTGGTCCCTCGTGAGCCGAGGAGCACCATCTGCGCATCGTAGCGGACCGCCGCATCAAGTATCACAAAGGCAGGATCGCCGTGCAGGACCTCCGTCTCGACCGTGTATGGGCTCTTGCCAAGCTCCGCGGAAATCCTCTTCAAAAATTCTGCTCCCTTGGCATCCACCAGGTTCTTGAGCTCGGCGCGACCTTCGGCCCAGAAAGGAAGCCCAATTGGCTCCTGGCGCCTCTGGGGCCAGGCAGTGACCACGATGACTTGCAGCGGCCCTTTGAACGGCGCGCCGGCCAAGAACTCCACGACCTTGTGAGACTCGGCCGAACCGTCGACGGCGACGATCACGCGCTCCAACCGGTCAGCCGATCCTTTGACGACCAGCACCGAAGAGGACGCATAAGTCGCGACCTTTTGGGACACGCCGCCGAGCAGAAACGTCGGACTCGCCGTTATGCCTCGTTGGCCCACGATGATCAAGTCCGAGCGGGATTCCTCCGCGGTTTCGATGATGCTTTCAGCGGCATCGCCGACGTCGGCGATCAAACGGATGTGCCGACACTGCCCCTCCAATTCCTGCTTCATCTCGTGCAGCACACGTTCGGCGACTTCCGTGACCTCCGCGCGGTAGGTTTCAAGATAGCGGGCCGGTATATCCCGGGAGATATAAGCATGCTTGAGGGCATCCTCGTCGACGACGTTCAACACGTCGAGCAGCGGAGGCTCAGCCAAATGCTGAACCATCCGCGCGGCGTTTCTCGAATCCGGTGACGCGTCGACCGCCAGCAACACGCGCATAGTTCCCCCTTACTCACGCTCGGGCGTTGGACCAAGCGTTCCCGCCATGAGATCCTTGACGAACCGAATGGGAAGCGCCAAATGGACGCCCTCGATGCGTAGCAATCTCCCATGGTTGACGGCAAAGACCTTCCCCGCTCGATTAAAAAGCGGGGCTCCACTGCTGCCTGTCGCGGATCCCGCTTCGTAGGTGATGACATCCGCCGAGACATCTGACACATGTCCCTGGGTCGCCAGCGGACGTATGAAATTCCTTCTCGCGACCTCTTCCGCCAGCTTGTTGGGGTCACCGCCCGCCGCATCCATCACTTCCCTGCTTTCCGGCTTCGGGACACGGGCCAACAGAATATCGATACTCCCTGGATAACTGAGCATCACGATCGGCTCCCCGACGCGAACCGGTTCGTCTCGGCTCGATAACACGAGCGAAGGTCGCCCCCCCGGCGGGCGATCGGTCCGGAGGAGAGCCAAGTCCGTTTGGTCCGACAGGGCCACAAGCTGGAGGTTGTAGGGCGAGGCATCCCCGGGGAGAAAGAGTCTGAGACTCGCCACGTCCGGGTCGAAGCCCGCTTCGATGGCTTGCTGCGCCGGTTTGAAGGATTCCCACATGCGGACCAGATGACGATTCGTCACCGCCGTGCCGACTTCGTCCACGAGGAAGGCCGTGCCGGTGAAATTTACGACCACCGGCGGACCGAAGCCCTCGACCGTGACGAGCGCGTTCCCATCCTTGTCCACGTAAGGATTGCCGAGACGGTCGAGCCCTTGATAGCGCAGGACACGCCCGCTCGCTCGCTCCTTGAACCCATACGCACCCTGGAGCAGCCCTACCCCGTTTCCGTATCGCTGGACGATCTCCTCGGCAAAGCTCTGCGCTTGGCGCATATCGGCGAGTTGCCGGCGGATCGACTGAATGTCCTCCTTCGACTCCTGCGCGGATTCCAGCGTTCGTAACTTCGCCGTCAACGCGGCGATCTCGATCTCCTGCTGCCGAGTCCGGGCCTCTTCCTCCCGTCGCTCCGTTTGGATTCGCTGTTGCAAATCCACCTGCTTCAGGCGACCCGCGGCTAGCTGAGTCACGAGCT
>CAZZPI010000041.1:0-10497 GCA_964655865.1 uncultured Nitrospiraceae bacterium | reverse complement strand
CGCAGCGGCGAATCCGCGATTGCAGTAGAAGCGTTCATGAATAATGCGCGCTAGTAGCCCCTACGATTCAACGAGAGGGAGAGATGTCGCAACTCTTTAGAGGTCTCGAGCGGCTCGAAGAGGCCCGGGAGTGCATCACAGGGGCGAGCTTCATGGCCGGTCTGTACGAGGGGCAGCCGAATTTCGACCTGCTCTTGCCGCCGGAGGAGCCTCTAGAGGAACGGCAGCAGGGTGAAGCCTATTGTCGCGAGGTGGAAGCCTTCCTCAGAAGCGAGGTCGATCCGGACGAGATCGAACGCACGGCTAAGATTCCCGATTCCGTCATTCGAGGTCTGTTCCAACTCGGCACGTTCGGGATGAAGATCCCGAAAGAATACGGCGGGCTCGGATTTTCTTACACAAACTACGGCCGTGTCCTTACGCTCATCGCCAGTTGGAGTAATATTCTGGCCCTCACAGTCGCGGTGCCCCAGTCGATCGGCATCGCGATGCCCAGTCTCCTCTTCGGTAGTGCCGAGCAGAAGAAGACTTTTCTGCCTCTGGTGGCGAGAGAAGCCATCTCCGCCTTCGCCCTCACGGAGCCGATCACCGGCTCCGATGCCGCCAACATCCAGACAGAAGCCGTGCTCGACGGAAGCGGCACGACCTTTATCGTTAATGGAGAAAAACTCTGGTGCACGAACGGCCCCATCGCGCGTTTTGTGACGCTCATTGCTCGGGTTCCAGCAAAACGCGTTCGGGAAGACGGCGCGCTCATCTGGATCGCCGTTCCGGATGGGAAGGATGCCGAGGATCGCGTGCACACGGCCTTCATTCTCGATATGGCCGCATCGGGCGTGCAAGTTCGCCAGCGCTGCCAATTCGAAGGCTGTCGAGGAATCGAGAATGCCTATATGACGTTCGAGAACGTCCGCATTCCAGCTGCCAATGTGATCGGCGAGATCGGCAAGGGGCTGAAATATGCGTTGAGCATTCTCAATGTGGGCCGAGCGATCAGCATTCCCGCGATCTGTCTCGGCATGGCGAAGCAAGCTTGGCAGCCGACCATTGATCGAGCCCTCACTCGGTATGTCTTCCAGAAGCCCCTGGCCGAACGACAAACGCAGCAGATGCGAATCGGTCGAATGGCGGTGGATCTCTTCGCAATGGAAGCGCTGGCCACGTTGGTTTGGCGGCTCGCGGATCAGCACCACTACGATACTCGTATCGAAGCCGCCATCGCGAAGATGGTATGCTCGGAGCGCACGATCGCCTTCCTGAAAGACGCCCAAATTCTCTTTGGCGGCATCGGGTACGAGACCGCGGATTCCAAACGCTTTCGTGGAGAGGCCGGCTTCGGCATCGAGCAACTGGTCCGCGATGCCGAGATGTACCGCATCGGAGAAGGAGCCACCGATATCCTTCGTCCGTTCGTCGCGCGCGAAGGCCTCAGCCCTCACCTGGAACGAGCCAAACGGTATTTCGACGAGGGATTGTTCGGCCTTCGCCGAATGAAGGAGCTGCTGGTGCTGCTCCGATTCTACGTCCCATGGTATTGGCGGCTGTGGAGACGTCGGCCCTTGCCCGCGCATGTCCCAATTCAGCATGCCAAGGTCCGACCCAAGCTACGCTACGTGGAACAAGCCAGCCGAAAGCTGGCGCGCGCGATCTTATATGCCATGGTTGTTCAGCGTGAAGCGATGCGAGATGACCAGGGAAGGCAAAATCGGATCGAGGCGATCGGCGAGGATCTCCTCTGCATCGCTGCTGCAGCTCTCTACGCTGAAAAACAGGAGCAGACCCATCGGAATGGTGGAGAATGGGATCTGGCGGATGAGGTGTTTGAGATCGCCAAGGGTCGCGTCAGCCAGCACATTCTGGAGATCATCTTCAATCGAGATGCCACACTGCAGGCCATCGGGAAGCATGCACTGCGCGGTCGCTTCCAAGGCCTCTCGGACGGAGCGATCTTGCGCGCTCTCAAAGACTATGTGCCAAGGGCCAGGAAGTAGGCCGCCGTGAGACAATGGGAGATGGCCGACCCCTTCCTCTGAAGGACAGGAGAACCGATAACCACGGCTCTCGTATCCTTCGCAGGACCACGCTTATGTCTGTTGGCTGCGCTCACACCGGCTCGCGCTCGCCCATCGTTTTCAAGGTCTGCATCGACTGTGCTCGTCACGAACCGTCCCGCTCTGTGTAGCAACCTGCGGAAAAACTCGGCGCCCGTTCAGAAGCGCGTCGCGATCCCGAGCGCGAGAGTCTGCAAGAACAGCTTCCCGGATGCTCCAAGAAGGCCGTCACATTGCCAGGCGGGCGCCCGTCGGCCCGTTGGGCGCCCTTCAAGCAGGCTGCGTACGTGCGACCGTATCGGGCCGCGTGCCTGGTTGAGTTTTGTCCGTCGGGTGGATAGACTTTGATGCTCTGGCAACCTGTTCCATCAATGCTTCTTTTTCATCCGTCGTGATCAGGGGGAAAGCGCTATGACCAAGACATGGATTATTACATGGACAAGTAGCGTGCTCTTATTCGGTGCGGCAGGGCTCCATGGTGCAGACGCGCCCAGGGATAAGGACGGGCAGGCAACATCCTCCGAACTGATCAAGACGGAGACCATCAAAGGCAAGGATGGCGTCCCCATGATCTTGATTCCAGCCGGCCCGTTCACTATGGGGAGCAACGACGGGTTACCGAACGAACGGCCGGAACGCCAGGTCACGCTTGATGCCTATTATATTGATCAGTACGAAGTCACGCTGAGCGTGTACCAGCAATTCCTGCAAGAGGCCAAGTATGACGCTCCTCCGACGTGGGACGATGAGGCCGCTAATACCGTTGGAGACCGCCCGGCCGTCGGGATGAATTGGCACGGGGCCGCCGCATACTGCAAATGGGCGGGGAAGCGCCTCCCGACTGAGGCGGAGTGGGAAAAAGCGGCACGCGGTCCCGATGGGCGTCGCTATCCCTGGGGGCACATGCAACCGTTCGTCGACATCGCCAACTACAACCGCGGCATCTGGGTCAGTGAGGCGATCACCCTGGTGGCCGTGACCAGCGGTGTCGAGGGCATGAGCGTTCGCCATGGGTTGAAGTATGGCGGCAGGAGTCCGTACGGTCTGGCGCACATGGCGGGCAACGCGGCCGAGTGGGTGGCCGACTGGTACGATCGCGAGTACTATCAGAAAGGACTGGCGACCAATCCAATGGGGCCGGGAAAGGGCGAAAACAAAGTGATTCGTGGTGGTTCCTGGGCCGATCCACCGGCTTACTTGCGGGTGACGGCCCGTTTCTCCGCAGAGCCGGAGTTTGAAGATCGGACGATCGGCTTCCGATGCGCCATGTCGGCTGCCAACGCCATGTCGGCTGCCAAGTAAAGGGCCTCCTCCTTCTGTTAGCTGCGACTGCGATGGCACCCACTGAGCACGTTGGAAAGGTCCCGGCGCGCAAGTCTCGTGCCGTCGGCGTCTGAGGCAGCCTGTGACTGAGTCTGATAGACCTGAGCCGACTGATTCATCTTCTTCATCGGGTCACTCTGAAGATTCTCCCGACTCTCGCTCGAACGAACACGCGATTACAGCCCTGGTCATCGGCGCTGTCTTGCTTATCGCGGCTGTGGCGCTTCAGCGCCAGACGCCGCCCCAATCGTCCCGTTCAGCCGAGGTACAACCTGTACCGATCACTGCGGAGATGGTTCCGCTGGTGACCGGCGAAGAGCCTCTCCCTGAACTTTTTACGCGGGCTGGATGTCCTGTCTGTCATATCATTCCCGGTATTCCTGGAGCTGGAGGTCAGGTCGGTCCGCCGCTCGTTCTAGGAACGACGGGCCCCAAACGCTTGGCCGACCCTCGGTATCAGGGACAGGCCAAAACCGTTCACCAGTACGTCGTCGAATCGATCCTGACCCCGGGGGTCTATGTCGTCTCAGGCTTCCCTGATCGGGCGATGCCGACCTGGTATGGACGAAAGTTAAGCGCAACCGCGCTGGAGAGAATCGCGGGCTACTTGGAGGAACTCCAGGAGTAGGTGGGGCGCCGATCAGGCTCTGAAGGTATCGATGCGACGACCGGACGTGTACGGAGAAGCTTTGCAGGGGCTAGCGTTTGCGGTGCGATGAGGATGCGGTTCCCTGTATCTGGAACACCTTGTCGTCCTTCTGACCCTTGTCGAGCAGGGCGTTAATGGCCTCATCGCCCTTTAAGCCTTCCAGCTTGATCTTGAGGCGGAGGTTGTTCGCGCTGTCTGCGTTGATCAATGCTTGCTCAAGACTGATTCGATCGGTCCTGTAGAGATTGAACAGGACGTGATCAAAGGTCTGGCAACCCTCGTCGATCCCTTGCTCCATCGCCTCTTTCAAGGTGTCCACTTCGGCCTTCTTGATGAGGTCCTTGACGCGCGGGGTGTCCAGCAGGATTTCGAGGGCGGGTACACGCTTGCCGTCCACTGAGGGGATTAAGCGCTGCGAAATGATCGCACGCAGGTTGAGCGAGAGCTGAAGGTAGATCTGCGCATGCCGCTGCGGTGGAAAGAAATTCATGATGCGCTCGATCGCCTGGTTGGCGTTGTTGGAGTGCAAAGTGGCCAGACAGAGGTGCCCGGTCTCGGCGAAGGTGATGGCCGCTTCCATGGTCTCCGTGTCGCGGATTTCTCCGATGAGGATGACGTCCGGCGCCTGGCGCAACGTGTTCTTCAGCGCGTTTTGGAATGAGTGCGTGTCAAACCCAACCTCCCGCTGCGTGATCAGCGACTTCTTATGCGTGTGGACGAACTCGATCGGGTCCTCCACGCTGATGATATGACCATGGTGGGTCGAATTCCGGTGATCGATCATGGCGGCGAGGGTGGTCGATTTCCCCGAGCCGGTGGCCCCCACCACCAAAACCAGGCCGCGCTTGGTCATGGCAATGTCTTTGATGATCGGAGGGAGTTCCAATTGCTCGACTGTTTGGATCTCCGCCTTGATGTGACGGAAGACCAACCCCACATTGCCCTTTTGGCGAAAGATATTCACCCGGAATCGGCCCAGCTCCTTGTAATAGAGGGCCATGTTCATTTCCATCTTTTCTTCGAAATCGCCTCGCTGCTGGCCGCGCATCAGGGCGATGGCCAGCGCTTCCAGCTGCTCGTTGGTAAAGGGAGGATCGTTGGTGGGCTTCGTCGAGCCGTGGACACGATAGACGGGCGGAGCATCCACCGTCAGGTACAGGTCCGAGGCTTCCTGCTCGACCATCGCCTTGAGCAAGCTTCGAACGTCCATCTCGTCGCTCCTTAACTTTCGATTGGAAGCACCGTGCTACGCCGCGCCGATTCCGAACAGGTTTGGGTTCATGCTGCGTGACTGCGCTTCTCCCCGCGTGATTACACCTTTGTTGGCGAGATCCACGAGCGCCATGTCCATCGTCTGCATGCCGTCTTTCTGGCTGGCCTGCATGACGCCGGGTATCTGATGCAGCTTGTTTTCACGTATGAGGTTGCGCACGGCGGTGGTGCCGATCATGATTTCCACAGCCGCGACACGCCCGCCAGTTCGCTTCTTAAGCAGCGTCTGGGTCAGGACCGCTTCGAGCGTTTCGGATAGCTGCGCGCGCACCTGGGCTTGTTGGTTCGGCGGGAAGGCGTCGATAATGCGGTCGACCGTCTTCGGTGCGCTAGACGTGTGCAAAGTTGCGAAGACAAGGTGCCCGGTCTCCGCCGCGGTCAGGGCAAGTTGGATCGTCTCTAAATCGCGCATTTCGCCAACGAGAACTATGTCCGGGTCCTCGCGCAAAGCGGACCGCAGCGCGTTTGCGAAGGAGTGGGTATGCACGCCGAGTTCACGCTGGTTGATCAGGCATTTCTTGGACTTGTGGACAAACTCGATCGGATCTTCGATCGTGATGATGTGTCCTTCGAACGTGGTGTTCAGGTAATCAATCATGGCGGCGAGCGTCGTCGACTTACCGGATCCGGTCGGTCCCGTGACTAAGATCAAGCCTTTTTCCTTGTCACAGACCTGTCGGATAACCGGGGGCATTCCGAGCTTCTCGAGAGGAAGGATCTCTGTCGGGATGTTTCGAAAGACGGCTCCCAGCCCGCGATTCTGAATGAAGACGTTCACGCGGAAGCGGGCGATATCGCCGAGGCTGAAGGAAAAGTCGCATTCCCGATGCTCTTCGAAGGCTTTACGCTGGGCGTCGTTCATGAGGTCATAGACGAGGCTGTGCGTTTCTTCCTGGGTCAGCGGCGGATGGTCCAGTTTCTTCAAGTCGCCGCTCAAGCGGATCATCGGCGGTTCTCCCGCGCTCAAGTGACAGTCGGAGGCGCCTTCCTTCACGGCAAACGTGAGCAGCTTGGAAATGTCCATCCAGGAGTCTCCCTAGCAGAAAAGCTACGTAATGGCTGGAACAATCGTTTCAGACATGAAGGAGCATTCAGCCTAACGCAGAGGGTATCTTGCCACAGCGAGACAGGAACGCAAGGAAATCGCCGGAAGATGCAGGTCGCGGAGTCGGGCGAACTGCCTTGCCGTTTTGGAACTTGAGTTTAAATGAGGCCGACGCTTCTGCCTGCTTGGTCGAAGGCAGCCAGGGCTTGGTCGATATGTGAGGCGGAGTGTTCCGACGTCACCGTCACCCGGATGCGACTCGTTCCCTCGGGGACGGTGGGGGGGCGGATCGCCGGCGCATACACACCGTGGGTGAGGAGCTTCTCCGCCATGGCGTTGGCCTTCTCTGCGTCGCCCACGAGAATCGGCATGATCGGACTGACCGAGGCGGTCATCCGGAATCCCAGCCGACGCAAGCCTGACCAAAGCCGTTCACGATTGGACCAGAGCCGGATAAGGCGATCCGGTTCGTTCTGAATCACTTGGAGTGCGGCGGTGGCTGCTGCGGCGCTGGCGGGAGGGAGAGCCGTGGTGAAGAGGAACGATCGCGCGTTGTTCACGAAGTAGTGTATGGCTTCCGACGGACCCACCACATAGGCGCCGATTCCACCCAGCGCCTTGCCCAGCGTTCCCATGTGAAAAGGCACGCGCGATTCAAGGTGAAAGTGTTCAAGGATGCCACGGCCGCATTGCCCCATGACCCCGGTTCCGTGCGCATCATCGATGTACAGGCGGGCTCCATAGCCTTGTGCCAGAGCGGCGAGATCCGGCAACGGGGCGAGGTCGCCGTCCATGCTGAAGACACCGTCCGTGACGATGAGCGTGTTTCGACGGGCATATCGGACAAGCAGGGCCTCGAGATGGGATGGATCAGCATGCTCGTAGATCCGGAACTCCGCGCGACTCAATCGGCATCCGTCGAGTAGGCTCGCGTGACACAAACGGTCGGCGAGAATCATTCCTCCTGGACCAATCATTGTCGGGATGAGCCCGATATTGGCGAGATATCCTGACCCGAAGACGAGCGCCGCCTCGGTGTGCTTGAAACGCGCGAGGGCTGTTTCTAACTCCCGATGCGGTGGCAGGTTCCCGCTGACCAGCCGCGAGGCGCCCGCCCCGACGCCATACTCGTGAACGGCCTCCAGCGCCGCCTGCTTCAGCATCGGATGGATGGCCAGACCGAGGTAATCGTTGGAGGCGAGTAACACCACCTCGCGGCCTTCGAATCGGACGGTCGGCCCGGTAGCTGAATCGACCGTTTTGAGCTTGCGAAGAAGATGCTGTTGGGCTCGTCCATGAAGTCGTTCTGCAAACATGCCGAATCAGATGTCCTGGTTGCCTGAATGCGGACCACGCGGGGGCGAATGTACGCTATACCGGCGGCGACGGTCTGTCAATCAGCGCAATTGACAAGACTCGCACATCCTATGTATAAGGCGCGATCTGCGGGATCGGAGTCTATGTCGTATCGTATTCGCCTTCCTTCTAAGTCGGAACCCATCGATCAAAGCCACCTGATCACGGGACTGGAACGATTTTGGCTCACGCTTCAACAGAACCGCTCTGCGGTGGTCGTTGGAATTTTCGTGGTGTGCGCGGCCATGGCAATTGTAGCGGGGGTTTTGTGGTATGACCATCAGACCTCGCAGAAGGCTCTTGCGCTATACCGAGAGGCAACAGAGCACTATCTGACACGGCCGGCAGATCAGCCACAGCAGGCCGATCAGAACCTAAAGCAGGCCATAGCGATGTACCGGCAACTGGTGCAGGAATATCCGAGGACGAGCGTCGCTCCGGTGGCGCTCTATCAGCTTGGCAATGCCTTCGTCCAGATCAATGACTTTGATGCCGCCATCGACGCCTACAGACGGTTTGTGCTGCTCTACCCGAATCATACAACGGTGCTGAGTCTCGTCCAGCAGCGGCTCGGGTATGCCTACCTGTTGAAAGGGGATCGTGAAGAAGCCGTCAAGGCGTTCTCGGCTGTCCTCGATATACCGGGCGCGCTCAACAAAGATCACGTCCTGTTTGAGTTGGCGAAATTGGAGGAAGCGCGGTCCCGTCCCGAAGGAGCCTTGGCCCATTACCAGGAACTGATGAAGTCCTACCCCAACTCTCCCTTCGCGAGCGAGGCAGGTGTTCGAAGCAAGGTCTTAGAAGTAAAAAAGGGGCCCGAGGTTCCCGCAATCGGAACAGCGGTATCTCCCCCGGCGACTGGTCCGACACCTCCGGGTTCCACGTCAACGAAACCATAAAGATTCTGGATTACCACTCCGTGCCACTTCGCACGCTGCTCAACATGTGGCCTGAGGACTAGCTTGGAAGCTTATCGGGTAATGACGAGAAAGTCGCCCGGTCGGATGACGGGCCCGGAGAGATTGTTCCTGGCCTTGAGAGCTTTCACGGACAGCCCGAATCGTTTTGCTACCTTTTCGAGATTGTCTCCGACCCTCACCTTATACCAACGGACCGGGTCCTGTTTGACCTGTTGAGACCTGGCCGGCAGGGGTGGAAACTTCCAGGTGGGGATTTTGTCAAGCAGAGCCTCGATCTTGCTCCTGGTCCCAAGCGGCACTTTCAAGTGATAGATATTGGCGTCGGGAGGAGTCGCGTCGCGACGCAGTTCCGGGTTCAACTGCCGAAGCTCCTGAAAAGAGACGCCTGTGACCTTCGCGACTGCCGAGAGATGCATCGGTCTGGAGACGACGACCTCTTCGAACTGATGAGGCAAAACCACATCCTGCGGGAATCCGTAGCGGTCAGGACTCTTCGCGATGATCGTGGCCGCCATAAATCGTGGAACGTACTCACGGGTCTCCCGCCGAATGAGTTTTGTCTTGGCTATCTCCGAGAAGCTTTCCGCCTGTGCCTTCTGGAGGGCACGCATCACCTTCCCCTCACCCGCATTGTAGGCTGCCATGGCTAAAGGCCAAGTCCCGAACAAGTCGTATAGGTCACGTAAATAGCGTGCGGCTGCGATCGTCGATTTGATGGGATCCCGCCGTTCGTCTACATACTGATCCACCCTCAACCCGTACACCTTCGCCGTCCCTTTCATGAATTGCCAGGGTCCGGTGGCCTTGGCCCGCGAATAGGCATAGGGATTGAAGCCGCTTTCGACCAGGGACAAGAAAACGAGATCGCTAGGCAAGTTGAACTCGGCAAAAATGGATTCAACAAGCGGACGATAGCGGCTGAGTCGAAGCAGCCACTGCTCGAATTTCCCTCGGATGGCCGTATTGAAATACCGGATGTGACCCTGGACGGAGGGGTCGACGACGATCGGCACGTTGTATTGACGCGAGTCGGTCACCACATCAGCGTCTGATTGCCCGGTTGCGATTTCGGCAGGTGGAATCAGTAATTCGCTGTATCTCGCTGCGGGACTGCCAGCCATCGGTTTCAGTTGAAGAAGTTCATCCACTCGGGGCACGAGACTTTGATCCTCGGTACTCGACGCAGGATTAGTTTCACTTGCAAGAGCTTCGAGGGGTGCAGAGTCCTCAGCGCTTTCAACGGCCTCACCGGCAGGGCTTTCGAGAGCGGGGATGGGGGGACCGGCAAAAGCCTCATGCACGTCAAGACCTGAGGGGAAGCTCCCCAGGATAGCCGCCATCATGATCAGGCAAAATGCCCTTAGACACTTGGTCAGCATGAATGAGACCTAGCCGCCCTTATTAGTCAAGCATGGAAGATTTCGCAAGCCTATCCGTGCTGTCCCCTGCTTGTCAAGAAAACAGCCAAGGTCCACCACCCCTCTTCCGATGGGTCTCGATGGCTCCGCTCTCGGTGCCTCCGCGTTGCAACTCGGAGGAGATCGTTGCCATTAGAGCGACAACCCGGCGATATCACGGGGCTTCGGCTGATCGGTTACCTTGACTCCATGGAGGTGCTGTGATAGCGTTCGCGCTTCAAAAATCCCGCACAGAACCGTCTGACTGGTAAGGAGGCGTAAAGCGATGCTGAAGCGCTATCTGCTGGCTCCCGGCCCGACCCCCGTTCCTCCTGAAGTCCTGCTAGCCATGGCCCGGCCCATGATTCATCACCGGGCGCCGGAATTCGACAAGCTGTTTGCCCAAGTTCGGGCGGATCTGAAATGGGTGTTTCAGACTAACAATGATGTGTTGATCCTCGCATCATCTGGGACAGGAGGAATG
>CAZZPI010000040.1:0-10950 GCA_964655865.1 uncultured Nitrospiraceae bacterium | reverse complement strand
ATCGGAAAAATAGCGAAGGAAAAGGGCGTGTTGTTCCACTGCGATGCGACGCAAGGGGTGGGGAAGATCCCGGTGGACGTGCAGGCGATGGGGATCGATCTGATGTCGTTCACCTCCCACAAGATATACGGGCCCAAGGGCGTGGGCGCTCTCTATGTCAGGAAAAAAGCTCCTCGTGTCCGCCTGACACCCCTCATCGATGGAGGCGGCCACGAGCGCGGCATGCGCTCGGGCACTTTGCCCGTTCCATTGATCGTCGGTTTCGGCAAAGCCTGCGAGCTGTGCGAGCAGGAGATGCCGACGGAATCGCCGCGCCTTGCGGCCATGCGGGACCGACTCCAGGCCGGCATCATGAGCCACCTTGACGAGGTGTACTTAAACGGCCATCCGACGGAGCGACTCCCACACAACTTGAACATTTCGTTCGCGTACGTCGAGGGGGAGTCGATGCTGATGGGGCTCAAAGAAATCGCGCTCTCGTCCGGCTCCGCCTGCACCTCGGCGACGCTGGAACCGTCTTATGTCCTCAGGGCGCTCGGCGTCGGGACGGATCTCGCGCACTCGTCGATCCGGTTCGGACTGGGGCGGTTCAACACGCAGGAAGAGATCGACTACACGACCAAGCGAATCATCGAGGTCGTGACGAAGCTGAGAGAGATGTCCCCCTTGTACGAGATGGCGAAGGAGGGGATCGATCTCAAGTCCGTCCAGTGGGCGGCCCACTGACCGCAATGCAAAATGGAGAATGCAAAGTTTAAAATTTTTCATTTTGAATTTTCCATTGGAGGTATGACCCATGGCGTACAGCAATAAGGTAGTAGATCACTTCAATAACCCCCGTAACATGGGGAGCTTTAAGAAAGACGAGGAAGGCGTCGGCACTGGCATGGTCGGAGCACCGGAATGCGGCGACGTCATGAAGCTCCAGATCAAGGTCCAAAACGATACGATCGTGGACGCTAAGTTCAAGACGTTCGGATGCGGCTCCGCGATCGCCAGCTCGAGCCTCGCGACCGAATGGCTGAAGGGCAAAACCTTGGAGGAGGCGCAGAAAATCAAGAACACCGACATCGTCCAGGAATTGAACCTTCCGCCGGTCAAGATCCATTGCTCGGTGCTGGCCGAGGATGCCATCAAAGCCGCACTGGCGGACTACAAGAAAAAGGCTGATGAGAAGCCTGAGGTGGCGAAGCAAGAGGCTTGTTCAACGGCCCAGGAGTGAGCGCTATGGACTCAACGAACACGACAACCCGGGCTTCCGTCGTAACCCTCAGTGAGGCGGCCATCAAGGAAGTGAAGCGACTCCTGAACCTTCAGGGAATCACCGAAGGAGGGCTTCGCCTGGGGGTGAAGGGCGGCGGCTGTTCCGGGCTCAGTTACACGATCAACTTCGACGAGAAGATCGGCCAGTATGACCAGGTCTATGAGGTCGAGGGCATCAAGGTGATAGTGGACGCCAAGAGTGCCATCTATCTGCAGGGCACACAGCTCGACTTCCAGAAGGATCTCATGGGAGGAAACTTCAAGTTCGTGAATCCGAACGCCAGCAAGACCTGCGGATGCGGCGAGTCGTTCTCGGCATAGACTTTTCACGAGCGCGCTCTCATTAAGACGGGCATGGCTTGACCGCCATGCCCGTGTCGTCTCAGAGGATCAGGGATGGATCGACACGCTCACCCGGGCACTTCGCGCGAGCTCCAGATGGCTCGCAGCATGTGCTGGCACTGCCAGTCGGAAATCTCAGGCGAATACTTCTGTGAACGGTGCGTGAAAGTTCAGCCGGTCTCGAAAGAGACGGACTACTTCACCTGCCTCGGCTTTCCCCGCCGCCTGACGATCGACCAGAACCAGCTCGAAGCCAAGTTCTACGAGCTGAGCCGGGCGTTTCATCCCGATTTCTATCAGAACAAGACGGAAACCGAACAACAGATCAGTCTCGCCAACTCCGCGATGTTGAATACGGCCTATCGGACCCTGAAGGATCCGATCCAGCGGGCGGAATACCTGCTGAGACTCGAGGCCGGTTCGGCCAAGGAGATCCGGACCGCACCGCCAGCCGACCTCTTCGAAGAAATTCTCGAATTGCAGGAGCACCTGGATGAGTTTCGAAGCGCCGATCTCTCCCAGGAGGCTGGACAGGCGCTTCGTGTGGAGCTGCAATCAGAACGGGAGGCGTTGGAGCAACGCCAGCGTGAGCTGGAGGAACTGCTCCAGCAGCTCTTCCGGGCGTGGGATAGCCTGCAAGACAGGGGTGAGGCTACGGAGCAGGCTCGAAAGGAACGGGAAACGATCTTGAAGCAGATGCGCGAAATCCTTTCGAACCGAACCTATATCAGGAACATCGTCAACGACTTGGTCGCGACGATTGGGTGAGGGTCATGACGCGCATTGTCGGCATCGATCTCGGCACCACTAATTCTCTCGTCGCCTACATGAAGAACGGACAGCCCTGCGTGATTCCAGGGCGAACGGGGCGGACCATGGTCCCCTCCGTGGTCGCCTTGACCGATAACGGCTTGATCGTCGGCGATCCCGCCAAGGAATACCTTACGCGTGATCCGGCGCGCACCATCTATTCGGTGAAGCGATTCATGGGCAAAGGCCTGGCGGACGTTCAGGGCGAGCTCGCCTACTTCCCCTACAATCTCACCGAACAAGGCGGCGTCATCCGCCTCAAGATCGGCGAAAAAACCTACTCCCCGCCGCAAGTCTCAGCCATGATCCTCAAAGAGCTCAAGCAGCGGGCCGAGGCGCATTTCGGCGAGAGCATGACCAAGGCCGTGATCACCGTCCCTGCCTATTTCAATGACAGTCAGAGGCAGGCGACCAAGGACGCGGGCACCATCGCGGGTCTTGAAGTCCTCCGAATCATCAACGAGCCGACCGCCGCCTCATTGGCCTACGGCCTGGAGAAGCGCACCCAGGGGACAATCGCCGTGTTCGATCTCGGGGGCGGGACGTTCGACATCTCGATCCTGAAGCTGAAGAACGGGATCTTCGAGGTCTTGGCGACCAACGGCGACACGCATCTCGGCGGCGACGACTTCGACCGGCGGATCGCCGATCTGTTCACGAAAGAGATCCGCGAACGCTACGGGCTCGACCTCAACACATATCCCGATCACATGCAGGCGGTGCGGCTCGAGGCGGAACGGGTGAAGATCCGGCTCTCGGATGAAATGAAAACCGCGGCGACCATCGAGCTCCCGGAAGACAAGGGTCTCTACAGGAGAGAGCTCACGAGGGACCACCTCGAGTCCTTGACGATGGACCTGGTCGACCGGACACTGACCCCCTGCCGCCTGGCGTTGAAGGATGCCGGCGTCACACCGGATGACATCGACGAGGTCGTCTTAGTCGGAGGATCGACCCGCATGCCGCTCGTGAGACAGCGCGTGCAGGAGCTGTTCGGAAAACAACCCCACTGCGAGCTCAATCCGGATGAGGTCGTCGCCCTGGGCGCCGCCGTCCAGGCCGACATCCTCAGTGGCGGCACGACAGACATGTTGCTCTTGGACGTGACTCCGTTGTCCTTGGGTATCGAAACAGTGGGCGGGGTCATGAGTACCCTGATCCGCCGCAACACTACGATTCCGGCCAGCGCCAAGGAGATGTTCACCACCTATGTGGACGGTCAGACCGGCGTGGACATTCACATCCTTCAAGGCGAGCGGGAACTGGTCAAAGACAACCGCAGCCTGGCGCGTTTCCGGTTGAAAGTCCCGCCGCTGCCGGCCGGAGTCCCTCGGATCGAGGTAACCTTCCTGATCGACGCCAACGGCATTCTCAACGTCTCAGCGCGCGACGTGCGGACGGGGGAAACGCAGTCGATCGCGGTGAAACCGTCGTATGGGCTGACCGACGAGGAAGTCGAGCGGATGATCGGCGAGTCCTTCAAGTTTGCGGCCGATGACCTCAAGACCCGACAGCTCATCGAAGCGCGAACGGAAGCCGAGGCGATCTTGAAGGCAACCGAGAAAGCACTCAGGCAAGGCGGTCATTTGATCGCCCCCGACCAGCTCGCCGCGATCAACTCCGCCGTGACCGCACTAACGGCCGCCCAATCTGCGGACGACCACAAGCTCATTCGCGCCAGAATCGCGGAGCTCGAAAGGGCGACCTACCATCTCGCGGAAGTCTTGATGGATACGTCGCTCAAAGAAGCGCTGGAGCATAAGAAATTGTCGGAGTTGGTGTGACCGCATGGCCGGCAGCGAATAGCGGGCAGCGAACAGCTCCGACCTTTCGACTAGAAGCCATTTGTTCTGAGCTGTTGGCTCTTAGCTGTTCGCTATTAGCCTATGGAATGAAGATGGACCTGAAATGGCAGGATGCTGAAGAGATCGCCATCAGGCTGACGGAAGCCCACCCTGATATCGACCCGCTCACCGTCAGATTCACGGACATGCACGCTTGGATCGTGGCCTTGCCGGAATTCAGGGACGATCCGCAGAAATCGAACGAGAAGATACTCGAAGCCATCCAGATGGCCTGGCACCAAGAGTATCAGGACGCCAAGCACTAGCGCTCACTCAATTACTCGGCGCTGTTTCAGGGATCTGATCGAGCGTGTAAAAGTCGGTCGGGTCCACCCGTGGAGCCGTGGCCTGAGTCGGTTCGGTTCCTTTGGCGAACAACTCCACGACTCCCCCTTGGTCATCCGAATCCGACATCTGCAGCGACGTGTTCGGATCGACTTTCACAAAGGCGATCCCCTCCGGAATCTCGAACGGCACCACCGGCACGGACTTCAGCGCCTCCTTCATGAACGCGAGCCAGACCGGCAACGCGGCGTGAGCGCCCGACTCCGTCTCGCCGAGCGAACGGCGGTCGTCGAACCCGACGTATGTCCCGGCCACCAGGTTGGGAGTCCCGCCGATGAACCAGGCATTGACGAAGTCGTTCGTGGTCCCCGTCTTTCCCGCCACCGGCCGATCGATCGATTTGGCCAGCTGGCCGGTGCCTCGCTGGATGACATCTTCCATCATGTTGGTGATGAGGTACGCGGTCTCTTTCGAAATGGCCTGCAAGGGATTGATCGTCGCCCGCTCGAGTTGGCGACCGTTGTTGTCCTGCACGGCCTCGATCGCATAGGGCTCCACGCGCACGCCTTTGTTGATGAACACGCCGTAAACGGAGGTCAGCTCCGTCAGGCCGACGGCGGTTGAGCCGAGCCCCAGGGAGAGATCGGCGGCGAGGGGGCTGGTGATCCCGACCACGTGCGCGAAATCGATCACGTTCCGCACCCCCACTTTGTCCAGCAACCGGACCGTCGCTAGATTGTAGGAGTGCATCAGCGCTTCCCGCAGACTCACCGCTCCGTGAAACTTGCGGCCGTAGTTCTCAGGTTTCCAGACCTTATCCTCTTCCTCTTGCTCGTAGACGACCGGCGCATCGAGCACCAGCGAGGCGGGGCTCATTCCCTGGTTCAAGGCCGTCGCATAGATGACCGGTTTGAACGCGGATCCCGGCTGGCGATGGGCCTGAGTCGCCCGATTGAATTCGCTCCGCGCAAAATCGTAACCGCCGATCATGGCGAGGATCTTGCCGGTTTGCGGATCAAAGGCGATAAACCCGCCTTCGACGACCGGAGTCTGCTCAAGGCGGAGGTGAACCGTGTCGCGATCCACTTTTTTCACGGCGACCTCGATCGCGTCCCCCGGCTTCAGGATGTTCCTCAGATTCTGCACGATGGTGACATCCTTCGTGGGATCCGCTCCCTTCAAGCGGCGACGGGCCCAGGCAAAGTCTTCGAACGCCATCTTGCCCGTGCCAGAGCCGATCTGCACGATCACGTGGTCTTTTTGAACCTTGGTGACCACTCCTTCGAGCGTCTGTCCGACGGTGAAGCCGGCCGCAGAGGTCGGGATCGGCGCGGGCAAGGTCGCGACATCCACCGTGCGGAGCGGGCCGCGCCAACCTTGACGCTTATCCAGTTCTCGCAATCCGGTCTCCATGGCCACTTCAGCGGCCTGCTGCATGGAAAGATTGAGCGTCGTGAACACTTCGAGGCCGCCCTTGTACACCATCGATTCCCCATACTTCGCCACGAGCAACTGCCGGACATGCTCGACGAAGTAGGGCGCCACGTGTTCCACGCCCGGTTTCCGGAAGTTCATGGGCTCCGCCAAGGCCTGCGCATGCTCTTCCGGCGTGATGAACCCGGCATCTTCCATACGGTCCAGCACATGTTCCTGCCGTCTACGCGCGCGCTCCGGCGCCTTGAAGGGGGAAAAATTGCTCGGCGACTTGGGGAGGCCGGCGAGAAACGCCGACTCGGCCAGGGTGAGCTGCGACAGTTCCTTGACGAAATAACTCTGCGCCGCCGCCGCGACGCCGTAGGCGCCCTGGCCGAAGTAGATCTGGTTCAGGTACATTTCCAGGATCTGTTCCTTGGTCAGGATGACTTCCATCTTGTACGCCAGGATCAATTCCCTGAGCTTACGGTCGAAGGTGCGCTCGGACGACAGGAACAACGAGCGCGCCAATTGCTTCGTGATCGTGCTCGCACCCTGGACTTTTCTGCCGCCGTGGCGCAGGTTCGTCCAGGCCGCGCGCAAGATGCCGATGACATCCAACCCCGGATGCTCGAAGAAGCGCGCATCTTCGACGGCGACCACGGCGTCGGTGAGAGACTTGGGAATCTGCGCGATCGGCGTAAGCAGGCGGCGCTCGATGAAAAATTGTCCGATTACCTGCCGATCGTCCGAATACACGCGCGTGACGAGGCTCGGCTGATAACTCTGGAGCAGGTCGAGAGACGGCAGGTCCTGCGAAAAGTACCAGATCGCTCCGGCGGCCGCCCCTCCGCCCAGAACGGTGCCCACGCCGAGTACCACCAGGGCGATCACCCACCAACGCCACCGGCGCCGGCCAGGTTCATCATCATCAAACAAGTCACTGTCCCGTATCCGCATAAGAATCCGTGACCATGATCGAGAGCGGTATCGTTCAACTTACAATGCGTATGGTCAAAACTCAAGCAACGCGGCGATCGGTAACGCTGACGCCCCTGCCTCGTCGCTTGTGAGCGAGGAGCGCTTCGGGTATACTGCCTCAACGCCTGAGGTCCAGGCGTCTTTTTTTGTGGAGTAACGACAGACATCATGACTGAGCAAACCCTCTCACCCAGCGTGTCAACTCACCATCGGGCGCCACAGGGCCGCCGCACGGACATCCGAAATATCGCGATCATTGCACACGTCGATCACGGGAAGACGACCCTGGTCGACGCGCTGCTGCGCCAAACGCACGTCCATCGCAGGATCGACGACATGGGCGAGCGCATCATGGACTCCATGGACCAGGAACGTGAACGCGGGATCACCATCAAGGCGAAGAACGCCAGCGTCACGTACAAGGGCGTCAAGATCAACATCGTTGACACGCCCGGGCACGCTGATTTCGGAGGCGAGGTGGAGCGCACGCTGCGCATGGTAGACGGCGTGCTGCTCCTCGTGGACGCCAAAGAAGGGCCCATGCCGCAGACGACCTTCGTCTTGCGCAAGGCCCTGGCCCTGGGACACAAGGCGATCGTGGTGATCAACAAGATCGATCGACCGGACGCCGTCATCGACGACGTGCTCAACCGCACGTTCGATTTGTTCGTCCATCTGAACGCCGCCAACGAACAGCTCGACTTCCCCGTCGTCTACACGTCGGCCATCAACGGCACGGCCACGCTGGACGCGAACAAGCCCGGGTCGGACATCACCTCGTTGCTTGACACGATCCTCCAGCACATTCCGTCGCCGGCCATCAACGCCAGCGCTCCGCTGCAAATTCTCGTATTGGCGTTGGCCTATGATCCGTACAAGGGAAAGATGGGGATCGGCAAGATTCAATCGGGCTCGATCAGACGACGGCAGAATGTCGTCACGATCACGCAAGACGGCGCGCACGTGGTCGGGAAGGTTTCCGATTTGGGCGTGTTTTCCGGCTTGGAGCGAACGGACGTCGAAGTGGCCGAGGCGGGGGAGATCGTTGCCGTGGCCGGGCTGACCGCGGTGGGCATCGGCGATACCATCGCCGACGCCGAGCAGCCCGTAGCCCTCCCTCGCGTGTCGATCGACGAGCCGACCGTGCAGATGACGTTCTCCGTGAACAACAGCCCCTTCGCCGGACGGGAGGGCAAGTTCCTCACCTCGCGCCACTTGCGGGAACGTCTGTTCAAGGAACTGGAAACCAACGTCTCCCTGCGCGTCCAGGAGACCGACAGCCCGGACCGCTTCCTGGTAGCCGGGCGAGGGGAACTGCACTTGGCCGTGCTGATCGAACAGATGCGCCGCGAGGGGTACGAGTTGCAGGTCTCACAACCGGAAGTGATCCTCCATCGCGACGGCGACCTCGTCACCGAGCCGTTCGAGGAGCTCACCATCCAGGTGCCGGCCGAGTACCAAGGCACCGTGATCGAAGAGATCGGGGGGCGGCGGGGCGAGCTGCGTCACATGAAACTGGTCCATTCCGAGGCCGGCCCCAGCGAGATGCATCTGGAATATCACATCCCCACCCGCGGCATTATGGGGCTCAAGAACAGCCTGCTCGCGAAAACTCGAGGAACGGTCATTCTGCACCATGTCTTCAAGGCCTACGAACCGACGGACGAAAAAGCCCTGCTCGTGACGCCCCACGGGTCCCTGGTGGCCTTCGAGGACGGCACCAGCACGGCCTATGCCCTGTTCATGACGCAGGAGCGCGGTACGATGTTCATCGGCCCCGGGGTCGAGGTCTATCGTGGGATGGTGGTGGGCGAGAACAGCCGGGACGAAGACCTCGACGTGAACGTCTGCAAGGAGAAGCACCTCACGAACATGCGCGCATCCGGAGCGGACGAAGCGCTGATCCTCACCCCGCCGCGCGAAATGACGCTCGAGTTCGCGCTCGAATACATCGGACCCGACGAGCTGGTGGAAGTCACGCCAAAGAGTCTGCGAATCCGGAAACGCCTCCTTCATCCGGAAGACCGCCGGAAGGCCCGCAAGATCGGGAAGTAGGCGGGACGTTGGCTTTCCCCAGTGCTCGCGCACCCCGCACAAGTAAAGGGAATGGGAGGACACCCGCGCTGATCCTGTGCTCCCGGAGCGCGAAAGGAGCAGGCCTGACCCCAGCAATCCTCTTTGCTCGCGGAACCCGCACCCGGACTGAAATCGATCTAAGAAGAATCTGCCAAGAGCTTGGAAGCTATCCCGTCGCGGAGAAGCTTAAAGGCCGCTCCGGGTCGAACGAGTTCTGTTTGGCGGTGCTCGCTTGGGGGAATGGCACGTCTCGGCGTGCCAGAAGGCAGGGGGGGTGAGAATGATGCGCGCAGTTGAGGATTGCCGGGGCCAGGCCTCCGGGGGGCAGGGACGAGCGAGCTTAGACGGAGCAGATGAAACTTGCTCGACGGCCGCAGTCGGACCAGCACGGGTGCCCTCCCAAAGACGAGAAAAGCAAGCAAGCTTGGAAGGATCAGTGTCGATACTGATTTGCTCGCCTGGGTGCATGGCACATCTCGGCGTGCCAGAGGGCGGGGCGGGTGAGAATGATGCGCGCAGTTTGGCGTAGCCAATCATCCCACCTGACTTTGATAGATAGAACCAGTGAGAATCCGCAAGAAAGCCCCGAAGGCACCGGCTCGAGGAGAGGTGCTTTACTTCATCGGGTACCGAGGGACCGCCCCGGCGCCCGATGAACTCAAAACCTGGTATGACCTCGAGTATGGAGGCCCGCTCACCGTTCGAGCCGATGGCGCCTCAGCCACGACATGGGTGGCGAGTCACGGAACCTGGACCGTCCACCTTCAGACGCCTTTGCCCGAAGAGCACATCAAACAGCTTGCAGACAAACTGGCCTGGGATCATTCCAGCATCGGCGCCGTGGCGCCGGGTCAGGTGACACCGGCTGACCGACTCGACGTTATCCTCGTCACGGCGCGCCTCGCCCGCGGGCTCACGCTCATCACTCAGGGCACCGCCTTTGACGCCACGACGCAGGCGTACCTGAATCCCTCCGATTGGCAGGACCGTCCGCTCTCGGTGTTCCGGTTTACCGACCACGTCACCGTGCAGCAACAAGACGATGCGACGAGCGAGCAAGACTGGTTCTACACCTTGGGCTTGAGCAAATTCGGGCTGGATGAGCTTGAAACGTTCAGGCCGCGAGGCCTTGCCGCAACTTCAACCATCGACGCTATCAGGACGCTCGGGGATGAGGTCCTCAGGCAGCGGCTGATTCCGAGAGTCGGCTCCCTCATCGATGTGCCTGAACTTGGTCGTCCCGTCCGTATCCTACGGCACAGGACCGCCGCTCCTGCCGGCGTGCAGCACGCATTTCGCGAAGTGGCGTTTGGATAAGCCGCCATTGTCGCTACAGCCAGAATAGGCTGCTCGCTCGTGAACTACCTCTGCTCGTGATTTGAACGCTTACGCTCGGACTCATCGCAAAGATTCCCTCAAAAGGAACGTCGTCGGGCAGGCCGAGGCAAACCTTTTGAGATAACCGTCTTATCTTCCCGGATAAGGGCTTTCTGAAGCGGCATGCTCGCATTCCTTATCATCCTTTCATAAGCCTGGTTTCTAAGCTGCCGGAAACCATGGTTTTGTCCCACTTCAGTCCGAATCTTGGTGAACTCAACTGGCGCGGCATTGCCATTGCTGCATTTGGTCAGCATGAAGGAATCGAAGAGAAGCCCTCCCTCAGACTTCCCTCAAGGGGTTGTCGAGGATGTGAAAGAGGATTACTGGCCAGGAGGATGCCATGAATCTCCTCATCGTCATTCTTATGTTGGGCATGATCCAGATGTTCGGGTACATGCTCATGGCGCTGATTATTGAAAAATAGCGATGTCCTATCGGACGAGGTTTTGTCGGATCACCCCTACTCCTACTTCGATGGGAAAGCCCACGAGCCCAGCTTGGGACCGGTTAAGAATCAATTAATCGGGGACGCTCATCCGATCCCGCGAGTCCCCAC
>CAZZPI010000039.1:0-11026 GCA_964655865.1 uncultured Nitrospiraceae bacterium | reverse complement strand
CTTTCTGCCACTTGATCTTCATGCCTCCAAGCAGATAGGTGAGCTGGCAGGCTGGTCCCTTCCAGAGCCGAGACGGAGCGTCCGGAAGGTCGGCGTCGCCTCCGGCGGCCGTCGTACCTTCCCAGGTCTTGCGTTGCTCGCACTTCACCTTGAAGACGACATCACTCGGCTTGCTTGCATCCAGGATGACGGTATACCCGAGCTCCGACAAACGCTTCGCCGCCACATCGGCGATCGGATTGGCGTCGACCGGCCCCTTATCTGTGAGCGCGACAGCTTCGACCAAGACGCTGTTGATCTTCTCGAGCTGCGCTTTTTGTTCCGGAGTGAAATAATCCCTGTATGCCCAAGTCGGTACGGCTAAGCCCACGAGTCCAACAGCCAGTAGCGCGGCAGGAAATTTCAACATCTCGCACCTCCTAGGCGTCCACCTACAAGAGGCTGTCTTTCACATGGCCTCTCGAAATTAAGCCTTTTGCATCGGGTGCTCGGTCGCGAACAGCCAGGTTTAGGATTCAGCCTGGGGGCTCCGGCTGGAGTAAGGATGACAGAAACAACTCACCTCGCTGTCCGAAACTGGAAGAGCTTGTCCCGAATGTCAACAAAATCGACAGCATCGCTATTATACTCCCTCTCAATCGATCCATGCCACGAGGCCCCGTCCTCCGGTAGGACTAACCTGATGCCGCCGCAGCCAAACCGAGACACGACAATCCTGCCCCGGTCGTTTATAGCCCAGAGCGGTTTCGAGACGTCTCCTCGGGGGGCCAAAAACTTGCCGAATTGTGCACATGGTTAAGAGGCCGAAAGTGTTGTCCGACCCTGCGGCTGTACGGGTTGACACTGATGTGCCTCGGACGGTACAAGTTGCTCACCAGGGGGCGTGTGTCCAGGTCTCTTGGAGCGGCTGATTCGGAGTCCGGCACCGTGCGAGAGTGGCGGAACTGGCAGACGCGCGAGACTTAGGATCTCGTGGGAAACCGTGGGGGTTCAAGTCCCCCCTCTCGCACCACACGAGCCCTGATAAGCCGCACCGGCATGAGCTGATCTATGAGCACTATGAAGATGGAAGTTACCGAACTCGGACCGGTCAAGCGGGCGCTCAAGATCGAGGTGCCGGCTGAAGAGGTCGCTCAGCGATTCAGCCGCATGTATGTAGAACTGAACCGGCAAGTTCGAATCCCAGGCTTTCGTCCGGGGAAGGCGCCGATAGCGCTCCTGGAAAAGCGCTATGCCAAGGTGGTTGAAGAAGACGTGATCCGCAGCCTCGTACCGGACTACTATGACCGCGCCATCCGTCAGGCGGGGATCGTCCCGATTCTCGTCGAGATTCCCCCGTTGGAGCGGGTGAAAATCAAAAAAGACGCCCCGTTCACGTTTACCGCCACCGTTGAAATCAAACCCAAGATCGAGTTGCGCGATTATAAGGCTCCCAACCCGATCTCCTTGAAGCCTGACAAGCGGGTCGTCACCGAAGAGCAAGTCGACCGTGCGCTGGAGGTGCTCCGCGAGCAGCATGCCCGGCTTGAGCCGGTGCCGTCAGGATCGAGCATTGCAGACGGATGCTATGTCGTCCTCGACATTGAAGGCCTGCTCGAAGGAACTCCTCTGGAGGGGACCAAGAAGGAAGGCCATCTTCATAAGGTCGGCGCAAGAGCACAGATTCTGGGCCTTGACCTCGATGCGCAGCTCATCGGGAAGCGGGAAGGGGAAGCCCTCGAAGTAGCGCAGCCGTATCCTGCGACCCATCCGGACCAGCGCGTGGCGGGCAAAACCGTGCAGTTCAAAGTGACGGTTCGTTCAATCAAGCAAAAGGTCCTCCCGGCCCTGGACGATGAATTTGCGAGGGACTGCGGTCCCTACACGTCGCTCCGCGAAGTCCGCACGAGACTTCGTGGCGAAATGGAGCGGGCGCTCAAGAAGGACATTGAAGAGACTCACAAGGATGCGATCACCAAGCGCCTGCTGGAAACCCATCATTTCGATTTGCCTGAGACGTTGGTCGAGCGGGAGCTGGCGGCGATGGTCCGCCAACAGATTCAGATGGAACGTCAACGGATGCAAGCGGGAACCGGAGAAGGCGCTGCCGGGATCAACGCCGAGGAGATGAAACGCCTCCAACAAGAGCGTCGACCAGAAGCCGAACGGCGCGTGAAGCTGGGGCTCGTCCTCGAAGCCATTGCGGAGCGGGAAGGTTTGATCGTCTCCTCCGAAGACGCTCAGGCGGAGATCGCACGATTGGCCACTGAGGTAAAACTCCCCGTCGAAGACGTTCAACGTATGATCCAGGCGGGCGGCGAAGATTCGCTGGATGAGTTCCGCGCCCGCATACGCGCCGACAAGGCGCTCGATTTCGTGTACCGACACTCGGTGATTCAAGGCTAGTGGGTACGGGAGGGGAGTTGGTTCGGGCTCCCTCTCGTGTCAATCGCAGCTCGAACTAAACGGAAAGCCCGGAGCCCACGAGTGAAGACGAGAGAAGTTGTGAGTCCGACGGTTCAACGCTGTCCGTAAACGGAAAGGAAGGGTGCATGCTAGTCCCGATCGTGATCGAGCAAACCAATCGCGGGGAGCGCGCGTACGATATTTATTCGCGGCTCCTCAAGGATCGAATCATCTTCCTCGGCGCGCCGATCGATGACGTGTTCGCCAACCTGGTCATCGCACAGCTGCTGTTCCTCGAGGCAGAAGACCCGGAGAAGGACATTAATCTCTACATCAACTCACCCGGCGGAAGCGTGACGGCCGGCCTCGGGATCTACGACACCATGCAGTATGTGAAACCTCCCATCACCACGATCTGCTTGGGCCAGGCCGCCAGCATGGGCGCGCTGCTGCTCGCTGCCGGCACCAAGGGGAAACGGTTCGCACTCCCGAACGCCCGTGTCATGATTCACCAGCCCATGGGCGGCTTCCAGGGACAGGCCACGGAGATCGACATTCACGCACGGGAGATCCTGAAGATCCGAGAGCGGCTCAACGACATCCTCGCCAGGCATACCGGGCAGCCGTTAGAGAAGATCGCGCAGGATACCGAGCGAGACTATTTCATGTCTGGCGAAGAAGCGAGGCGATATGGGATTGTAGACGAGGTGATCGCGCGTCCGCCGAAATCCTTGAAGGAAGTGGTCTCAGTGGATTCCGTGAAGCACGCAGCCAACGACAAGTAGCAGAGGAGGCTGTATGGCCAAGCAAGACAAACCCGACCGGCACTTACGATGCTCTTTCTGCGGCAAGAGTCGGGATGAGGTGCGCAAGCTCATTGCAGGGCCGACGGTCTACATCTGCGACGAATGCGTCAACTTGTGCAACGACATCATCGCGGAGGATTGGGAAGAGGCCAAAGAAGAGATTTCCTCGAAGCTCAAAAAGCCGGCTGAGATCAAGCACCATTTAGATCAGTACGTCATCGGGCAGGAGCGAGCGAAGAAGATCCTATCGGTGGCCGTCCACAATCACTACAAACGTATTTCCGCCAAGGAAAAGGATGTCGACGACGTCGAGCTGCAGAAGGGCAACATTCTGATGGTCGGCCCGACGGGCACGGGAAAGACCTTGCTGGCGCAGACGCTCGCCAAATACCTCGATGTTCCCTTCACGCTGGCCGATGCGACCACACTCACAGAAGCGGGATACGTCGGCGAGGATGTGGAGAACATCATCCTCAAACTCTTGCAAGCGGCGGACTACGACGTGGAGCGGGCAGAGCGAGGCATCGTATACATCGACGAGATCGACAAGATCAGTCGCAAGAGCGACAGCCCTTCCATCACGCGTGACGTGTCCGGAGAAGGAGTTCAGCAGGCCCTGCTCAAGCTCATCGAGGGCACGGTGGCCAACGTGCCGCCGCAAGGCGGCCGGAAGCATCCGCACCAGGAATTCATTCAGGTCAACACGGCCAATATCCTCTTCATCTGCGGTGGGGCCTTCGTCGGACTCGAGCACATCATCGAGCAGCGGCTGAACCGGAAAACCATGGGGTTCGGCGCGGAGATTCGCGGCCGGAACGACCTGCGCTTGGGAGAGCTCTTGGCAGAGGTGCAGCCTGAGGATTTCCTGAAGTATGGGTTGATTCCGGAGTTTGTCGGCCGGCTCCCCGTCGTCGCGACGTTGGATGAGCTGGACGAGCGAGCCCTGATCCGCATCCTGACGGAGCCTCGGAACGCGCTCTCGAAGCAGTACGAGAAGTTGTTGTCGTTCGAAAAAGTCAAGCTTCGGTTCACCGAGGGGGCGCTCGCAGCGGTGGCACGCAAGGCCTACGCGCAAAAAACGGGAGCCCGCGGGCTCCGGGCGATTCTGGAAGAAGTCATGCTCGATGTCATGTACGATGCGCCGTCTCAAAAACAAATCAAGGAAGTGGTCATCACCGAAGACGTTATTTACGCCAAACATCCTCCCATTCGTATTTTCGAGCAGGACAAGGACGTGAAAACGGCCTAGCCTTGTTCCCCTGCTTCGCCCGACCTGAATGCCGCGGAAGGGCGGTCTCCTCTCCTCCTTGCAGATTCCACTGAATTTCGGCCTTTATCGTGTGGATAGCCCTCCTCCAAACTTGTGAGTATTGTTCGACAATCCATGATCATGCGCTATACTAGCCACAAGCATCCACCAACAAGGAGCGCAGGGGTGAAGTATCCCGTTTCTTCCAGTAATCGGCACAAAGGCAAGGTCCTGGAGCTCGACCCGGCCCGCGAAGTCATCACTTTGCTGGGAATTGATGGGACCCCACTGGGCAACCTGTCTTGGGAGTTCGTGATCGACCAGATCCTCGCTTACCGGAAACCTACCCCGCCAAAAGACGCCCGTGCGGACCCCCGCATCTCATTATCGGTCCCGGTGGAATACCACACCCCCGAGGGCGACCAGTATGAAGGCCGCGCTGGCGGCATCGGTGGAGGCGGGCTCTTCATCGAAAGCGAGGATCCGCTCCCGGTCGGAACAAGATTGACGATTCGCTTCACGTTGCCCACACGGCCCTTGGACTGGCTGGAGGCCAAAGGAATCGTCTCTTGGGTCTGTCCCAGGGCGGATCAGTACACCTTCAGCCCTGGGATGGGCATCCGATTCACGGAGATTTCCTCGGACACGCGCGATCGAGTGCTGGAACTCGTCCGCTCCGCTAAAGGTACGAAACAGGTCGCATAGGACCGCTCAAACCGCCGGCCACAGTCCCTCATGGCTCAGATGAATCATTCCCAAGACGGCGCCGTAAAATTCCCCTTCGTTCAGGCAAAGCTTCATCGCGGCAAGATGTTGGAAGTCGATCCTGCCGACGAAATTGTCACCCTCCTCTCTCCGACCGGACAACTGCTCGGAAGCCTCAAGTGGGATGATCTGGCGGAACGGATCCTGGCGATGGACGAGGACTCCCGTTTTGCACATAGCCGTGCCCATCCCCGTGCGCCCCTCGCCATCAAGGTGCGGTACTCAACCCCTGAGGGCAAGCAGTGTGAGAGTCTCACGGGCGGGATCGGCGGCGGCGGGTTGTTCATCGAGAGCAGCACCCCCTTGTCCCCCGGCACTGAGATGAGCCTGGAATTCGCCCTCCCGGATCGGCCCTGGGAAATGGTCAAAGCCAAAGCCAAAGTCGCCTGGACGCGACTGAAGCCGGAACGTTTTCTTCTCTTTCCCGGCATGGGCGTGCAATTCACCGAAATTGCGCCCGAGGCGCGCACACAGGTGATCGAGCTCGTCAACGCGTTGAACCGGAGCCGTGTGTCGACGTAAGTTGCTGCGTCGCCCATTCCGCCCACCGCCGCACGATCGCATTTGAATCTTTCTCTATAACCTCCCTAAGTTGCTCGACATCTGCGCCGCTGCCCAGTTTACCGAGTCGAAAGGCGGCTTCACTACGCACCCCTGATACGGGATCGCCGCGGAGTCGATCCTTCAACAGAGGAATCACCCTCCGATCACCAAGCTCTGCGAGTGCCGCCAAGGCGGTTTGCCGAACTTCCGCATCTTCATCGTCGGCGACCGAAAGGAGTTGATCGGCGGTCACGGAGGCGCCGACGGACAGCAGCGCCAACGCAGCCGCACGGCGTGTTTCCGGTCGGGGGTGCGCAGTCAACTCAGCGAGCCGTTCCGCGAGTCGAGCTGGCAGTTCCATCTCGCCGATGGCCCATGAGGCGGCGTCTCGCACCTCATCCACAGGATCGTTGAGAAGAGAGAGCACCCGTTCAATGGTCGCTTCGTCTAAGCCGGAGCCGAGACGACCCAACGCCCGGACGCCGGCGACTCGAACGCCCCGATCGGCATCGTTCAACACAGCGACCAAGGCCGGCGCAGCCCGCTGATCGCCGATCTTCCCAAGCGCCTCGGCGGCCGTTTGCTTCAGGACCGGACTCGGATCCTCAAGCAACGCAATCAGTCGTGGAACCTGTTCTCTCGGATCAGCCGGTCCCGTGTTGCCATAGCATCCCGTAGCGGCAAGACCGGTTAGAAGAAGCGCGGGCATCGCGAGAAGCTTCCGCGCCCATGGTCGTCGACTCGCTGGAGCGAAGGCCACAGGGAAGATGATTATGTTGGTTTGGAGGAGTCTTCCATGCCGGCGGGCAACTGCTTGGCCGCTTCGATGGATTGTTCCAACTCCTTTTGCGCCGCATCCATCTCGGCCTGGATGGTCCGCATTTCGGGATCGACGGTGTTCCGCACATCCGCCACCGCCTGTCGGAAACTCCGCAGTGCATCTCCAACGCCCTCCCCGAAACTTTGCATGTCTTGAGGAGAGACCCCGCCGGCCTGCTGCTGGGCGGCCTTGGCCCGGAGGGCTGCTTGTTGAGCCTGCACGCGGGCCACCGCTTGCTTATTCACGATCGCGGAAGGCCGCTTCGCGACCGGCTTCGGTTGCGCCCCAGGAGGCAGCGGCGGATACTGGGCCCGCATCATGGGTGCCGGGGCCGCCATGCGCTCTTCCATCGTTGGAGGTTGATGCTGTTCCGCCGTCGGGGACCCGGTTCCAGCCGACGCAGCCATGGGCGTTGCTGCCGCCTGCTTAGGTCCCTGCGGACTAAGGTGATACATCGCCGACGCCGTCGTACCTGGCGTCAGCTCGGGACCAGGGGTGTAGGGAGCCGTTGGTTTGGGGGAATGAAACGCCGTACCTCCTGCTGCCGCCTCACCGGCTGCCACCGGCTGGGGAGCTGTCGCTGCAGTCGGCTGGTCGATCGATTGGGGAGACGCCTCAGGGGGAGGAATGTCGTGTACCTCCTTCTTGAACCCCTTCAGCGCCTTGCCGAGTCCTTCACCGATTTGCGGGAGCTTGCCGGCCCCGAAGATGATCAGGACGATGACAAGAATGATGATGAGCTCTGAAAATCCCAGGGTACCGAACATCGTAAAGCTCCCAAGCCAGGAAAGTTTCTTGTGACTCTAGCCGCCGGTTACGAACACTGTCAAGCTCGTGCTGGGTCAGGGGATCGTGGCAAGAGGGTAGGACCCGAAATTGAAATAATCGTATCGCTCCCCTCGGCTCGAGCATCTAGCCCAAAATCGGCACGATACCCGTCTGGACAGGTTGTCCGTACACCAGAGCATCTCGGTCCGTCAGATAGACGTCAAGTTCACTACGGATGCCGAATTCGCCGGCTAGATAGATGCCCGGCTCGATGGAAAAACAGGTCCCGGGCAATAACCGCCGCCCATCCTGCGTTTCCAGGTTATCGATGTTGGCGCCGTTCCCATGTACCTCTTCCCCAATGGAATGGCCTGTTCGATGGAGAAACCGATCGCCGTAGTTCGCTTCGCGAATCACCCGACGGCACACATCATCCACCTCCCAGCCACAGGGGAATGCGCCGTCACAGACTCGGTCCTGCACAAACCGAAGCGCCGTATCCCTTGCCGAACGTACGATGAAGAAAATCTCTTGATGTCGAGCTGGAACAGTTGTGCCGACATAGCCGGTCCAGGTGATGTCTCCGTAGACGGACCCGGCTTCCGGCCTTTTCGCCCACAGGTCGATCAGCACAAGGTCCCCCGGACCGATCTGGGCCGATCCCCGACGCGCCGGCCCGTAATGGGGATCTGCGCTATGCTCGTTGACCGCCGCGATCGGCGGACTGCCCGTGATCAGGCCGTACGCGGCGATCCGCGACAGGATAAACTGCTGCAAATCGTACTCGGTAAGCCGCTGGCCCGTCGTCACCGTCAGGCGGACATGACCAAAGGCTTCGTCGACGATGGTGCGAAGCGTTTCGACCGCGTGCTGGTGGCCTGCCCGCTGTCTCTCCGTCCATACCGCCTCAAAGCGCTGCACTAGATCCGCTGAGGTCGTCACCTCGACGCCGAAGCTCCGGATCAGCTCAATCGTGCCCGCGTCGACCCGCGAGACATAAGGGATCGCGTTCAACGGGGAATACTGCATCGCGACACGCCCGATTCCGCGAAGGATCGATCCGAGTGCTGTCCGCTGTTCCGTCCAAGACACGTAGAAAACCGTGTCTCCCGGCAACTCTTCCAAGACGTGCGGCTCGATGCGATGGAGAAGCTTGATCGGTGTGCCGCGCGAGGGGATCCAATAGTACCAGCGCCGTGTGACATGCCTGCTCGGGTCAAGCTTCAGCACCCGGTAAGCCAACGGATCGCTGCCGCGAAAATCGTAGAACAGCCACCCATCGAGGCTCCCCTCATTCGCAAGCGTTTCCTGGATCTCGCGAACGCGACCGTGCTGCGGCGAGGCTGCGGCCATGACGGCGGATCATATCGCCGGCCGTCGATGAGCGTCAAATACAGATAGGTTGTCCTGAAGCCGCGTGGTAGAATGCGCCGCGCGCTATGAGACGGTCGGACGATTCGTCAGAACCCCCACAATATCGAGTGACGCTTTTCTTCGGCCCAGAACCGCTCGGCGGATCCCAGTCCGGTTCCATGTGCGTCTTCAACGTAAAGAAGCGGAGCTGGAAAGGAGGCATCCAAGTCGCCGTCGAGCTTCTTGACGACCAACTCGACCGCGCACTCAAACGTCTGGATTTTCCTTCGTGCCTCGCACAGGACTTGAAAACCATGGCTCCCGGAGAACAGCCGGAGATCGAGCGCCGAGCGATCGACGTGCTGATCCAGAAGCTGTGCGGCTACAAATTGAACCTGGCCATCGACGAAGGTATCGAACCGGAGAACCAGCGGATCACGGCGGATCGATTCGCTGACGCCCTCGACGAGAGAATCACATCGAGTCGCACTCGACTCGTTGCCTCCGTGCGCCAGGAGTTAGGCCTGCCGATCTCAGGCGAGTCGCCGGCCTAGAAGGTTCCTGGGAAGACTCTGGAGGAAAAGGGTTTGCATTAGGGAGCGAATTTGTTATAAGCAAGGCCTGTTGGTGTTTGGAGTCTCCCGGCGTTGCGGGAGGCAGACTCCAAGAGGAGGATTGAGACGTGCATACATTCCACTTAGCAAAACCAGTCAACAGACGCATCGCGGCGTCACATTTCCTTGTGAAGGTCATGGCCGTCGTCATGGTGGTCTTGCTGTGCCATGTGACGCTCATGCCTGTAGCAACCGCCTTTGCCAAAGAGGAAGGGAGCACCGAGCCGACCGAATCACAGGGCGGCATGGGCATCGCCAGCGTCCTGGCCTCGATTCCTTACGGTCTGGCCAAGGTGTGCTACGCGCTCATGGGCGGAATCATCGGAGGCTTCACCTACGTGCTCAGCGGCTTCGACGAGAAGCCGGCCAAAAAAGTGTGGGACGCCAGCATCCGCGGGGACTATGTGATCACGCCCGATCATCTCCGGGGCGACAAGCCGGTCCGCTTCGTAGGGTTGCCTCGCGAGTCGGAACCTTCCGCCCAGTCTACGTCTAGCGCGGAGGCAGCAACCAGCGCGGAGCCTGCTCCCGCCAAGTAAGTGAAACCCGTCATTGGGGTAACGCCCGATTTCAACCCCGGGGATCGAAAGGACATGGGCGGGCGAGAGCCCACCTATTTCCTCAGGGGCCGGTATATTCGCGCCATCGAAGAACTCGGTGGCGTGCCCCTCATCTTGCCGCTTGTCGCGGATTCCCATGCTCGCCGACGTCTTCTGGAACAAGTGGACGGCCTGCTTTTCACGGGCAGCGGTCCCGACCTTTCCCCCGCGCTGTACGGCGAACGACAGCAATTCAAGTTCCCTATCATGAGCTCGCGTCGCAGCGATTTTGAACTGGAGTTGGCCCGCCTTGCCGTGCAGGCCGGGCTGCCGACGCTCGGCATCTGCGGGGGGATGCAGACGATGAATGTCGCGCTCGGCGGGACGCTCTACCAGGACATCCCTTCCCAAGTGGAGTCCGCGCTCAAGCATCGACAGGATCCTCCGGCCACACACGTGACGCACACGGTCCGTGTCCGAACGGGCACCCTCCTACGGCGCATCGTGAGGCGGGCCACCGTCAAGGTGAATAGCTCACACCATCAATCGGTCAAAGACGTCGCCCCGTCTCTGGTGGCTAGCGCGACCTCGCGGGATGGGCTCGTCGAAGCTATCGAGTCGCCCTCCCACCGGTTCTTTCTCGGCATCCAGTGGCATCCGGAATTTCTCTTCGACCGGTTCGCTGACCATCGAAGGCTCTTCCAGGCCCTGCTGCGCGCCGCGCGTCGTCGGTCTTAACCGCATAGTCACTAATAAACTGGCCCTTCACATTCGCAGAGGTGTAAGGTCACGAAGGTAGGCTACTGCGGAGTCCCCTGCTATACTTGGCCATAGACTCGTGACCGCGATCTTGCAGTGGGGACGATTACCGTGGCGAATCCCTGGTTTCGCACGAAATCCATCGATCAGATCCTGGCGGACACGAACCAGCCGGGACAGCGTCTCAAGAAAACCCTGACCGCCTGGGATCTAACCGCCCTGGGAATCGGCGCCATCATCGGCACGGGCATTTTCGTGTTGATCGGCACCGCCGTCGTCGGCGACGCGCACCGACCGGGGTCCGGCCCCGGCATTATTCTTTCCTTTGTCCTCTCCGGCCTCACCTGCGCGCTAGCCGCGCTTTGCTACGCCGAGTTCGCCGCGATGATCCCGGTCGCCGGCTCGGCCTACACGTACTCGTACGC
>CAZZPI010000038.1:0-11046 GCA_964655865.1 uncultured Nitrospiraceae bacterium | reverse complement strand
TGACCCCTTTCTGCAAGGGGTCAGGAGCCCCGCCGCAAGCGGCGGCAGAAGGGCTCCCGACCCCACACACGACTCCCGACCCCTTGCTTCGGGCGATGCCATGCTGATTTCCCGCCCGTCGGGACGCCGGTCTTACATCGCGCTCGTCAGTCCGTTGACCATAGGCCGTAGTCGAATTGAGGATCGGCAGCCGGCCATCGTGGTGTTTGTGTCAGACCCTGAGCGGACGCCGGAGCTCCCGCTAGACCGGCTCTCGCGTCTCTACGGCCTGACGCCCGCGGAGGCGCAGCTTACGCAGCAATTGGCCAGTGGGCTCGACCTGCGAGAGATTGCCGCCGCCTCCAATCGGGCGATGAACACGGTCCGTGCGCAGTTGAAACAAGTCTTTCATAAGACCGGCGCCAGGCGGCAGGCAGAGCTGGTTCGACTGGTGCTGCAAGCGGAGGGGCCGCCGAACGGCCTTGCAACCGCTCGTGAATCGTGAAGTGCGCCACGTGAAGCGTAAGGGGGTCAGTTGAAAATGGGGACAGGCCCTGGCGGGGACTGTCCCCGCCAGGGGGCTGTCCCCCTTCTTGGCCGGAGCCTGTCCACATTTTCATCCCACTTTCGTCTCACCCAAATGGGGGTTGCCGTTTTGGAGCAGATATAAGAAGCTACCTTATCCCTCAACCCACAGGCCGCGAATAGGCACGTGGGCATGCGAGTCGGCTCGCACGGGCCGCAGGAGGGTCGCATGAGCCTCATCCGTCAGTGTTTTATCCCTGTCTCAACGAGCTTCCTTCATTTCTGCTTTGCCGCCACCTGTGTCGTCCTCATCATGGAGTCGTGTCGAAGCCAGGAAGTCATTACAAGCTTAGAAGCCGACATCGCGCAACTTGAGGCCAAGAAGGATCTCACCGAGCAGGAAAAGAAAAAATTAGACTTACTCAAAAATAGCTTACGGATAGAAAGGGGGTTTCCCTTAGATGAAGAAGAATCTGGGATGACCAAGGTCGCTCCGGAGCAATTTAACCTTGAGACGGGTGCGGGGACGCCGGTCGGGGAAAGCGTGTTGACATACTGTACCGAGCGGCCCGTCTACTCATCCCTCGGCAAGCCGTATGCGCTGGTCGCGTCGCACGACGACTCCGGCCTTGCCGTCGTGGAGTCCGGCCGCTCCTCGCTCCTGCCATTCCACCTGCCCGTTCGTTTTGCCGGAGCAACCGGCTTCGTCCCTGTCAGGCCAAATCAGCCGCTCGCGCGACCGGTGGTCTCCCAGCAATTCCACTTTGACGTCTCGGGCCAGGTCAGTCTCAATTCAGGCAAGCCCACGACCAAGGTCGTCGTGACGGGCGTGATGGAGACCACAGATCAAACACCCGATCGCTTCGTCTCAGACGGGGATGACGGGAAGAAGGACCAGCTTGGCGCAAGCTCAGGCGGCCCGATCATCACAAATCGAGGTTCGATGTGGGAAGCGTATACGACGAATGGAGCCTCGCCGCCGTTCACTAAGGCCGGCACAGACGGCCGGTATACATTTCAGTATAACTTCGGTGTCAATTACAGTCTCGACAAAGGCCTCCCGGTCGGCCCTGGCGACGACGTCGGCAGAGGCTTGGGAGAACCCGACAATTGGACTTACAAGGCGGCCTTTTCATACGACTTCAACTATGGGTGCGCGAAGATTCCCATGAAGGACCTGGCGAACGGGACGCCTATTCCGCCAACTGAAATCGACGACCGAGAGCAGCTCATCAATGGCTCAAAACGAGGACTGAATCTCTCGGAAGTGGACAAACAATTTGTCAGCCACGGTCTAGGAAATTTCCAGGAGTCGGATAATCAATGGGATTCGCCGTTCACCCCCAACATTTGGTATCTGATTAAGATTCCTGAAGACAACATCCCGAAGTTCAGCGAGTTCAGCTCGTGGCATTTCGACCCCATCGGTCGCAACAACGGCATCACCACAGCGCCTGCGCCGGCTTGGAAACCGGAGCACTGGCTGAGCGGGCATCCCAGAAGCCTCCCAACCGCGAGGGTGACCAGGAAAGGAGAGCGGCCATGAACGTTCTCCGCCTCCTCATCATGACAGCTCTATCGATCCTTGGCTCGCTCGCAGCCGCCGCCGGTCCCATTCCCAATGATCCATACGCCTCTTCCGCAGGCGCCTGGAAGCAGCCGTTCGCCGACCAATGGGCCCTCGCCAAGATCGGTTTCTCCCCCATGGGCAGCGGCAAATCCGCCTGGGACATCGAAACCGGCGAGGGCAAGCCGGTGATTGTCGCGGTGCTGGACACCGGCATCGACTTCTATCATCCCGATTTGAAGCGAGAGACGATTTGGCGCAATCCCAAACCGAATAAGAAGGGCGACGACAAGAACGGCTACGTCAACGACTTGATCGGCTGGAATTTCGTCGAGAATACCAACAACGTCTGGGATGACGACGGCCACGGGACCTTCGTGGCCGGCATCATCGCAGCCGCGTCGAACAATGGGTTGGGCATCGCCGGGTTGAACTGGGGCGTCCGAATCATGCCCCTCAAGATCATGGATACGTTCGGCCATGGCCGCGCGTTCAACGTCGCGAGAGCCATCGTCTATGCGGTGGACCATGGCGCGAAAGTCATCAATCTGAGCATGGAAGCCGAGCAGATCTCCGTGACCGACCAGATGGCGATCGATTACGCCCACAAGAAGGGCGCGCTGGTGGTCGTGGCCGCGGGCAACCAAGGTTCGGAGACGAAGGACCGTTCTCCCGTCAGCCTGGACCACGTGTTGGCCGTCGGCGCCCTCGATATGAACGACAAGCGAGCCGGTTTTTCGAACTGGGGCCAGCACATCAAGATTGCGGCGCCGGGCGTCGATATTCTGTCTCTGCGCGCGCGCCGAACGGACTTCATTCTCTTGTCCCAAGTGAAAGACTATAAGGCTGGTGAGAGCTTCGTCGGGCCGCAGAACATGTTCATGCGAGCATCGGGTACATCATTCTCGGCCCCGCTGGTGTCCGCCGTCGCGTCGCTCATCTGGGCCAAGTATCCAAATCTCACCAACGCACAGGTCGAGCGCATGGTGCTGGAGTCCGCCGATGACGTGGAAGAGCCCGGCTGGGACCAGTTCACCGGTGCGGGCCGGCTCAATGCCGTGGCGGCGCTGAAAGCCGATCCCAATTATTTCCTGACCGCGCGGATCGCTGACACCACCGCCGTAGAGGTGAAGGGGAAACAGATGATCGAGGTCCACGGTACCGCTGTGGGGAGCCGGCTCGACCGGTACGAGATTCAACTAGGTCAAGGTGAGAAACCGACGAAATGGAAAACACTCCTGAAGGAGAAAGGCAAGTCGGTAGAAGACGGCGTGCTGGGATCGTTCCCGGCGTCTGAACTCAGCGCCAAGGGTCAGTGGACCGTGCGCCTCGTGGTGGAAGACGGAGTGAAGACCAAGGAATCGCGCGCAAGCATCGAGGTCGAATGAACTTGGTTTGATGCCGTCTTCATCCTCTAGTCTGGAGAAGAAAACCACCGAACAGAGAGGAGGGATTATGCGAGCGAATCGGATCGTGTGCGTCTGTGTAAGCGTCCTCTATTTCGCACTTATAACCACCATGGCTTACGCTGTCGCCACCAAGAAGCTCACGATCAATAACACAGCGGGGAAGAAACTAAGAATTCAAGCCCAGACGCCCAGCGGCCCCGTGGATGTCAAACCGGAACAGGAGGATAACAATAACCGCGTCGCGGCGTTTATACCCGTAGACGCGGAAAGAGTGACGATCACGGATGAGAGCACGGGGAAGTCCGCTGAACTCTCAGGCCCTTTTACCTTTGAGCGTACTGTGGAATTTAGCTCGCTTCCATTTGTTGCTGTCGGAGCTACACCCGCCACCGCGGCGGCCGCCGGAGGGGCTGCGGCGATGGCCCAACGCACGACCGCGGGGGGCAACTGGTTCAATAGCTGGGTGAAGGAGATGGGCTTAAGGGAAGTCAGATTCATCGCGGCCGGAGGTGCGGGGCTATCTACCGGCAATGTCTGGGGAAATGCACGGAGTGACTTGGGCTCGTTCGGAACATTCCAGGGCATGAGCGACTTCGGGCAGTTGTCCGGAGGGCTGGCTAAAGTCGGAATTGAACTTGTGGTGCCCGATGTGTGGGGTTTTGAGAACATCATATTCGGCCTAACGGGAGACATATTCTTTGGTCGTAGCAGCACAGGTCGGGCAGATCTCGATCCCTTTAGTTCCGGTGCCGAAGCCACACAGAAGCACAAGGTCACGGATGCCATCAACGTCTACATTGGAAAGCAAAAGGATTTCCAGTGCCCTGTCGGCTGGGAGACCTGTTACGTTAGTGCCAAAGTCGGGGGGTCCGTCGTTAACACCGTCGACAAGTTGACTATCTTGGAAGCAGGAGTCGAACAATCCTTCAAGGATTGCACTCGACAAATCGCCCCGTATTGGGCGGTGGGGCTCGGGATTCCAGCCGTGAATTTGGGGGCGGGTGCCGTCGGGTACGTGTACGTTGATTTCGCCTTCCGGTACGTTCCCTCAACGCAATACGATCATAGATCCCGACTCGGCTTCCAATATCAGAACCGGACCGATGCTTACGTCGACTTTAATCCCACGATAGGAATCGGCGTGGCCTTTGATCCGTAACCCTCTCGTGAGCAGGTGATCTCGATGGCCGTGGTGGAAGGGATTGAGCTGGTCAGGAGGATGCGATTGTGGAGACCATACGGGGGCGCCTCAAGGTACAGGCGTATGCCGGACTGGAGGACCTGAGCAGATTCGTCCAACAGGCCGCTCGTCGCTGAGCAGCGGACTGCGACTCTTGCCCTTGAGGCTGTGAAGCCTATGCCGAACGTCCGGCGGAGTGGTTGCGCGAGCGCGCGTGTTGAACATACAGGGCCGCGACCTGCGATCTTCGGCTCACTTGCAACTTTTCATACACCCGGCAGAGATAATTCTTGACCGTCTTCTCGCTGAGGTTCATGGCCGTGGCGATTTCCTTGTTCGTCTTGCCCTGTGCCACCAACGGAAGCATTCGTTCCTCCTGAGGCGAGAGGATATCGAGTTTCGACCGCGCACCTTTCGTGGCCATCGTTTTCAGCCAAGCCATCGTCTTCTTGGTCACCATGGGATCGAGCAATGATTTCCCCGCCGCGACGGTCCGGATCGCATCGACCAACGCCCCCTTCCGGATGTCCTTGAGGACATAGCCCTGAGCCCCCGCCAGCACCGCAGCCAGGACGGTGTCCTCGTCGGCGTAGCTGGTTAGGAACAGGACCTGCGTTCCGGGAACGCGGCTCAGAATATCTCGGCAGGCATCGATGCCGCTTCCGTCCGGTAGTCGGATGTCCAACAGCACTAGATCCGGCATGAGCCGGGAGGCTTCGCTCACCGCCGCTGCAGCCGTCCCCACCTCACCGACGATGCGTACGTCCGGAATCAGCCGTAACACGGACCGAATGCCGGTCAGCACCACCTCATGGTCGTCGACGACCAGCACACGAATCGGTTCACGCCTTGAAGTCGTTCTCTTCATGACAGCTCCTGAGGCAGCTCAAGGACGACGCGCGTCCCAACCTTGCGGTCAGAGAGTATATTGAGCCGGCCTCCGATCTTGCTCGATCGGGCCTTCATATTGCCGAGTCCGAACCCTCGCCTGGGAGGCGCCGCCGGGTCGAAGCCGATGCCGTTATCTCGCACCTCGAGCCGGACGGCCTTGCGTCGGCGGCGCAAAGCCACGTGAATTTCGGACGCGCGCCCATGTCGGACCGAGTTGCTGACGGCTTCGCGCACGATGCTGAGTAGGTGGAGACTTTGCTGACGGGTCATTCGCGAGACGGCCGCAGGCGAGATGCTGACGCGGCATTGATTCTCGTCGAACTTCTGAAACGCGTGGACCACGGTTTGGATGGCCTGCTTGAAGTTCCGCCCCTGGAGCGGATCGAGCTTCAGATGAGTGATGAACCCGCGCACGTCCTCGATGGTGCGATTGAGGTGGGAGATCGCGCTGTGCAACTCCCGCTTGGCTTGCCGAGGCGACGTCGCCAGGAGGCGGCCGGCCGCATCGAGCTGTAGCCCAACCGCGTAGAGGGATTGCAAAATCCCATCGTGCAAGTCTTGGCTGATCCGCTCGCGCTCGTCGAACGCCCGACGCAGCTCCTGATCGCTCGCCCGCAAGGCTTCCTCTGCACGCCTTCGTTGCGTGATATCGCGTGTAAAGGCAAAGTCGTATTCTTTGCCTTCGAAGGTGACGTAGTTTGCGACCACCTCGGCCGGATAGATCTCTCCCTCCTTGGTCCGATGTCGTGTCTCGAACCGCAATCGCTTCTGACGACGCAGGTCTTCCCAGTGCGCCGGCCAGGCCGCAAGCTGATAGTCGGGATCGATGTCGGCCACCGTCATGCGCAGAAGTTCCTCTCGTGTGTACCCCAATTGCCGGCAGGCCGCATCGTTCACGTACAGCAAGCGCGCGTCACGGTCGATCCAAAACACCATGTCGGCGGCGCGGTCCACGGCGAATTGAGTGAATCTCAGATTCCGTTCCGCTCGCCTCTGGTCGGTCACGTCGTAACCGATCGTCACCAGGCAGGGTTTCCTGTTGAGCTCGATTTGTTCGGCGGAAACCAAACACTGGCGAAGCTCTCCCGATTCCATTCGGAGCGATACCTCGACATTCCGGAGGGCACCGAGCTCCTTCAGCCGCCGAATGAACTCCTTGCGATGCTCGGGCGTCGGCCACAGCCGGAGCTCCTCCACGGTTTTCCCGGCGACCTCTTCCCGAGGGTGCCCGAAGAGGTGGATGGCGGCGTCGTTTGCATCGAGGCACAACCCGGACTCGATCTCGGAAATGACCATCGGATATGGGCTCGATCGGAAGGCCTTGGCAAAACGCTCTTCGCTCTCGCGCAGCGCGGCCTCCGCCCGTTTGCGCTCGGTGATGTCGGAGAAGATGCCTTGGATGGCCGGCTTCCCGTTCCACGTGATGGGAGCCGCTTCGACTTCGACGGTGATTGGCGTGCCGTCCAGCTTCAGATAGATCCGTTCCGCGCGACGTACGGCATCCCCGCCCGAGAGGATGCGCTGCGCGCTTGCGAGCACCTCCTCGCGATAGTCCGGGTGCACGAACTCGAAGGTAGGCCGGTCGGTGATCTCTCTCGGTGAGGTGGCTCCCATGATCTTGGCGCCGGCGTGGTTGATATAGGCCGTGCGGCCCTCGCAATAAACGAACACGCCGCAGGGCAGGAAATCGACGAGCATCCGATAGCGCTCTTCGCTTTCGCGGAGGGACGCTTCGATGCGCTTTCGCTCGCTGATGTCGCGCCCGACACCGGTCAGGCCGATCACACGGCCCTGTTTGTCTTTCAGGGTGGCGCCGGTCCAGTGGTACGGGATCGCTCGGCCGTCCTTCCTGAGCAGATTGGCTTCGACCTCCGCGTACCCTTCTTCGAACGCCCGCAGAATCGCCTGGGCGACACGAGCCCTATCCTCCCCCGCAATGAATTCGAGGGCCGGCCGCAGCATCAGTTCATCGGAAGTGAAGCCCGTCACGGTTTCCGTTTTCCTGTTCCATCCGACGAGACGGACGTCCATGTCGAGCCTGTAGATCAGGTCCGGAACCGTCTCCATGACGTTTTCAAGATCTCGGAGCGCCTTTGTGCGTTCTTCCTCCGCCCGCTTGCGCTGGGTAATCTCCATCACCGTGCCGACCATGCGCGTCGCTTGGCCTCCGGCCCCGCGAACGACCTCGCCCTTGCATTCGAGCCAATGAAGCGAGCCGTCCGGCCACAGAATGCGATGCTCCAGGGCATACGCGCCTGTTCCCTGCAACGCCTGAGCAATCGCTTCAGTCACTATCGGCCGGTCGTTAGGATGGACAAAGTCCAGATAGTCGGCGTACCGGCCGGAAAATCCATGGTCGGGCAATCCAAAAATCCGGTGGACCATAGGTGACCAGGTCACCCGCTGCGTGTGAAGGTCCCAGTCCCAGAACCCGAGTCTCGCGGCATCGATGGCCAGAGCCAGCCGCTCCCGGCTCTCCTGCAGCGCCTTCTGGACGAGGTGACGTTCGGTAATATCTTCAACCATCGCCAAGAGGACACGCGCCTCGCCGGCAGGCTCGATCATCCCCGTCGTCGTGACCCGAACCCACTTTTCCTCGCCGTTCTTGCACCGATAGCGCTTGTCCAGCGTGTAGACCTGCCGCTCCCCGCGGAAGAACTGGTCGGTGAGCTCAAGGTTTCTCGATAAGTCGTCGTGATGCGTGTAGAGGGCATAGGTGTTGCCGACGACTTCTGATTCGTCATAACCGACCATCTCACAGAACCGTCGGTTCGCCTTCAGCAACTTCGTGTCCGGTCCCACGAGGACCATGCCCAACGGTGCATCCTCGAACATGCGGCGGAACCGCTCCTCGCTCAGACGCAACGCTTCCTCTGCCTGTTTGCGCAATGTAATATCGGTCGCGACGCCGAGCACGTGATCAGCCTCTCCCCGGTCGTTCAACAGGGGGCGCTTGACCATCTGCAGCCACCGCACCTTGCCCGCAGCATCGGTGATGCGCTCTTCCGGAATGAACAATTCCTCTCGGTTGTCCATCACGCGAAGGTCCATCTCACGGAAGAATTTGACCTCCTCGGGATTTGAGTTGAAATCGGCATCCGTCTTCCCGATCAGCTCCTTGACGGTCGTGCCATACACCTCCGCGACCGCTTGATTGACGAGGGTGAAGCAGCCTTGGCGATCCTTGGCGAACACGAAGTTGGGATTGATGTCGATCACCTGGCGAAGGAACAGGCGCTGCTTCTGCAAGGCCTCCTCTGCTCGCTTCCGATCGGTGATGTCCACGAAGAAACCGATGGACCCGATCGCCAGGCCTTCCTCGTTCCGAAGGACCGTCGCCCAGAGCGCCACGTCCACACAAGAGGCATCTTTTCGCATCCGGCGGAGTTCGAGGTTCCGCGGGCAATCCCCGCTCATCGCTCGCTCCCACAATCTGTCCGCCTCTTCCTCCCTGCCCGGCGGCACATAGGGCAGCTCGCGTCCCAGTACCTCCTGTTCAGTCCAGCCGAACAACCTCGTCGCGGCCTCGTTCCACCGCCTGATACAGCCCTGCTCATCCAACTCGACCACGGCGAGAGGCGACTCCCGAATGAGTGCCTCAAGGTGCGCCGTCGTGCGTCGGATGGCCCCTTCATCCAACTTGCGACGGGTGATATCTCGGTCGATGCCGTGATACCCGCGAAACGTTCCCGAGGTGTCGAAAATCGGCGTCCCGCTCGTTTCCAAGACCACCAGCCGCCCATCCTTATGTCGGTTCGTGTTCTCCAGCAACGTAAACGGCTGTCTCGCGGCGGCGATCGGACCAAAGATTTGAGCCACGCGCGCGGCCTCTTCGGGCGGCATCAAATCGAACGGGGTCTTGCCGATGACCTCCTCGGGCTCGTATCCCAGAATGTCCCGAATCCGTCGACTGGCGTAGGTGTACACAGCGTGCTCATCGACTTCCCAGACCCAATCCCTGGTCGTCTCGACGAACTTTCGGAATTTCTCTTCACTCCGCCGGTAGCGCTCTTCGCCTTGCTCGAGTTGTTCGACGCGGTGCCGGAGCCGTTCTAGCTCTTCGCGTTCGCTGAGACTGAGTGGGGATTGGAGGCTCATGATCGCACTCCTTAGATGACGGAGATTAAGGATCTCCGCAGGTGCACCGGGCGAGGAAAGGGACCAAACTATAGCGCACCCTCCTTTCATTTGGATAGAGGCCTTCGGCTATCACAACCAGTCAGCCCTCGACGAGAAACCTGCTTGGGGCACCATTACCGGATCGGATTCGCCACCCATCGGCTTTCATCCATGTTGGTGGCGGTTGGAGGAAGGCCGAGTGCTGTGCCAAAATTGGCAGCTCATATGTCTCACAAACTCTGGACCATCGGCCATTCGACGCGACCGATCGAAGATTTCCTTGCGCTGTTGCGGGCTCATGGAATTCAGCAGCTTGTTGATGTCCGCACGATCCCGGGCTCGCGGCACAATCCACAGTTCAATGCTGACGCGTTAGCCAAGGGCTTGGCAGCAGCCGGGCTCAGCTATACGCATACAGCAAGACTTGGAGGGCTTCGGAAGCCCAAACCAGATTCGATCAATCTAGGCTGGAAGAACGAAAGTTTCCGCGGATATGCCGACTATATGCAGACGGAGGAATTCCAAAGAGCGCTTGTAGAGCTTATGGCGTTCGGCACGGACAAGAAAACGGCCATCATGTGCGCCGAGGCCGTGCCCTGGCGATGCCATCGGTCGATGATCGCGGATGCCTTGGTGAGCCGCGGCTGGACGGTGCTGAACATCATGACCGGGCAACGTGCCGATTCCCACACCCTCACGCCGTTCGCCAAGGTGGCGCGCGGTCGCGTCACCTACCCGGCTCCGTCCGACGACCGGACGCCGCGATTGATTGAGGCTTGCCGGAATTCAAACGATCCACCACACTGAGCCACCATGCTCTACGCGGTCCTTGCCGATGCGGTGGTCGTCCTGCATGTCCTCTTCGTCCTATTCGTGCTGACGGGCGGCCTCCTCGCGCTCAAATGGCCAAGGATCATCTGGCTTCACCTCCCGGCCACCGCGTGGGGCGCCATCGTCGAATTCAGCGGGTGGGTCTGTCCGTTGACGCCGCTGGAACAGTGGCTGCGCGCGGAGGGAGGAGGACCTGGCTATGAGACCGATTTCATCGCGCACTATCTTCTGCCGATTCTCTATCCGGACGCCCTCACGCGCGACGTTCAGTTGGCCCTTGGATTCGGCGTGCTCCTCGTGAACGGAGCAGTCTATGCCCTGCTCTGGCGAAAGCGCCATTACGAGTTGAACTAAGCACTTGGATTCATACGGCCCAACATTTTTCCTCCTGAGTCCCACCTCCATCCGCACATCCACAGGCTGAATTCTCCCGTAATGGAAAGCGACAGGCACCGCGGCTCACGCCATTTCTCACACGAGGAGGGAGACTATGAAGCGTACGGCGTTCACATCACTGATCGGAGGGCTCATCCTAGCGATGGCCG
>CAZZPI010000037.1:0-11197 GCA_964655865.1 uncultured Nitrospiraceae bacterium | reverse complement strand
GCCCTTCCATCGCGCATGGGGTCCGTTGAACCCTGCCGGGATGTCTTGGAGGACATCATGCAACGTGCCGAGTAAGAATTCTCTCGTGGCTCAGCTTCCGTCGAGGCGCCGGTCATCGGGTGTATGTTGACGTTACGCCGGCGCCTGGTTCGGCAGGCTCACCACCCTGAGCGCGGTCGAAGGGCATCCCCCGCTCGGGAGAGCGGGCTACAGGCGCCGCTCAGCGTCAATCCTGAGTAAGCCCCACCCGGACTTCACCGAGCTCAGCCCTCGACGAACTCGGCCGAGTCGTGGTTCAACTTGCTCACCACCCCGAGTCGAATCGAGGGATCGAGGAGGAGGGTGGGGTACTCGAAGGATTGACCGATCTCGAGGAGCTGAATCAACTTTTCCTCAGCGAGGTGCGGCGTCGTTCGGAAGAGTCGAGCTTGCTGCAATCAGCGAAATTCTTCTGCAGTCGCGGGCCCAGCAGGTGTCCGTGTCGCCTGTGACGCGTAATCCAACGCATCGAGAGATCGATGTTTGTCGTCATCTTCGTACCTGTCTAGCCTGCGGAATGCGCAGCAACGGTTGAACATCTCTCATCGCCACAAGATATGGGAGGAAGGGGACCCGATACACCAATGGGCTTCAAGTCCTTGCATTTGCGAGAAATCTCCTGCACAGAACGTAGGCAAGTCGTTGCTTCCTGCCGACGATGAGGGAGTGGCGGCTCAATACACAAGGTTGTACACAGGCAGTCCACAAAACTTGTGGACTCCCGGAGCACGCAACCCGGAACCTGAAGCTCATCTCTTCGCATGGATTGCGGCGATCAGCGTTGAGACGCCGCTGGCGCCGGCACGAGTAGCCAGTTCGCGTCTGATCGATTGTAAATTGGACGATAGGGACCGCTTTCCCAATGACACGGTGACTGAATGGCTTGTTAGACGCGCATCATCTTGCGCGCAGACCATGAAACGACCGCTCTGCTCATCGAATTATGCACTAGAGAGCGCAACACCTGTATAATCGCGAGAGCATGCACAAGAATGCACAGCTAGCAGACAAGTGGAAGCAACCCTGCGCTCCGCACATCGATTTCCATTCTCTTGCTATGACGGATCGTGATTGGCGATGCCGAAACTAGTGACCGAAAAACGCTTGGAAGGAATGGTCGAACAGGCCAGAAATTATGTTAAGGTCAACATCCTGTTTCCGTCCGGGCTCCTGGGCCTTATCACTATCATCTCGAGCCTCGGAGCGCTGGGCCTTCAATTGTTGGGGACCGATACATATACGTGGGGCACATTTACGGAGAGTATCGGTCTCCTGATCGCTGGAGGCGTGTTGGGATGGGCCCAGACGCGGTATCATCAGTACGTCCTGCATCACTACCCGGAGGTTTTTGCTTCGCGCATGCGGAGGCCCGGGGAAGGGAAAAAGGGTCGGCACAGACGGGATACGGGCGTCCCTGCAGCAGTTCCGCCGGGACGCCGATGGCTTCCTCTCTATTATTTTCTTGGGATTCTCGCCTTGCTTGGCTTCTCCTCGCTCGCCACGGTCTACGGGCATGTTTCCGGGGTCGCAGCCGCACTCCTGCCGTGGGGAGGATTCTTTTGGGCTAAGCTCTTTTTCTGGCGGGGAAAGATCAAATAAGCGCCTCCCGCTGGTGGGTACGGGAGGGGAGGTGGTTCGGGACCCCTCCCGTGTCGAGCGACGCTCGACCTAGACAATCCGCTTTCTGGCGATTTTGTTTTTCTTGCCGACGCGACCGGTTTGCCGTTGTTCCAAGACCTGAAGGCGACCCGCAAGATCCCGAATCTGTTGCCGCAATTCCGGCAGCTTGGGAAGGATGGCCTGGACCCTGAGCCAGGCCTCATGCGGCATGGCCGGAGCGCCGGACACGACCTGATTGCCGTCGAGATTGCGGGGCACTCCCGAGCGAGCGGCGATCATGACGTTGTCACCGATCCGGAGATGATCTGCCAGCCCCGCCTGTCCTCCGATCATCACGTGGTGTCCCACCACGGTGCTCCCGGCGATGCCAACCTGTGCGACGACGATAGTGTCCTCACCGATGACGACGTTATGTGCAACTTGTACGAGGTTATCGACCTTGGTGCCGCGTCGGATGACCGTCCGACCGAACGTCGCTCGGTCGACCGTCACATTGGCACCCAGCTCCACGTCGTCTTCGATCGCCACGCCGCCGACCTGCGGAATTTTCTGGTGTTTGCCCTGGTGTTGCACGTAGCCGAACCCGTCGCTTCCGACGACCGTCCCGCTGTGAATGATCACCCGAGCCCCGATCGTGCATCCCTCCCGAACAACGACGTTCGGGTAGAGGACCGAATCATCGCCGACCGTGCTATCCGCTCCGACGAAGACTCCGGGATAGAGGGTGACGCGCGAACCGATCGTCGCGCGATCGCCCAACGTCACGAACGGCCAGATCGACACATCCTGCCCGATCGTCACCTCCTGCCCTCGAGCGATGTCTTGCGCGATCCCTCGGGGCTTGTAGGGAGCCACGAAGAATCGTTCCACGATACGAGCAAACGCATAGGCGGGATGAAGGACGACAAGCTGGGGTCGTGCGAGCTCAGGGATGTGCCGAGCCACGACGAAAGCGGTCGCCTTCGATGACAGGGCGGCCCCCATGTGACGATCGTCGGCGATGTAGGCGAGATCGCCGGGGCTTGCCTCCTCCAAGCTGGCGACGCCGAGGATCGCGGTGTCGGAGGCTCCATGGAGATCACCACCGATCCATTGCTGCACATCCCGGAGGATGAGGGGACTCTGCACTGGCGGAGGGGTCACCGATTAAGTCTTCTTTCGTTTGGATGTCGGGGCCGAAGACTTTCGACTCGTCGCCGAAATGGCGGAACGAGTTTTCTCCACGTAGGCCACCACCTGCCCGACGGTCGTCAACGCAGGGAGATCGCTGTCCGGAATCTGCAGGTCGAACACCTCCTCGATCTTGTACAGGAGTTCGATGATCGCCATAGAGTCCAATGCCAGGTCGTTGCGGAGGTGATGAGACATCGAAATGGACCGTGAATCTCGGCGGAGATATTCAGCCAAGGCTGCGACGACTTGTTCGGCGACCGGTCGGTTCGTGGCCATTACGGATAGACAGCTATGAGACCATGCCTGCTTCTTGGGCACATGGTCGATGTCCTCTCATGGTCGGGTACCGTACTTTGTGAGCACGAGGGCCGCATTATTGCTTCCAAAGCCGAACGCGTTCAAGAGCGCTACATTCACCAACCGCTCCTGTGCGTGGACCGATAGGCCCGCCAAGCGGCACGCGGGATCGGGGTCCTCGTAGTTCAACGTCGGATGCAGTGTTCCCGTGGAGAGACCAAGCACGGTGGCGATTGCGCCGATCGCGCCGGCGGCCCCCAGCGTATGTCCCAGGAGCGACTTTGTGGCGTTGACCGCGAGGCGGTCAGCCTGTTTCCCGAAGACTCTCCGGATCGCTTTCGTCTCGACCGCGTCTCCGACCGGAGTCGACGTGGCATGGGCATTGACGTAGTCTACCTGTCGGGGCGAGATGCCCGCGTCGCCAAGCGCCAGATGCATCGTGCGCGCCACATCCGCGCCGTCTTCTTTGGGAATTACCATGTGATAGGCTTCGCTGGTCGCGGCGTAACCCGCGATTTCCGCATAGATCTTGGCCTTCCGACGCCTGGCATGAGGCAGCGATTCCAGAATGAGCGCGCCGGCGCCTTCTCCCATCACAAAGCCGTCACGTTGGCGATCGAAGGGTCGAGAGGCACGGGTCGGCTCATCGTTGAAGCGGGACGAGAGCGCGCGCAGCGAACAAAAGCCCGCAAAAACGAGAGGTGTGAGGCTTGCGTCGGCTCCTACCGTGATCACCACATCAGCTCGACCGTGGCGAATGCAGTGCATCGCCTCGCCGAGCGCGTGGGCGCTCGACGAGCATGCGGTCGAAATCGTCAGATTTGGGCCTTTGGCCCCGTAGGCCATGGCCACGATGCCCGAGGCGGAATTCAGCGTGATCGTGGGGATGAAGTTCGGGTGAACGCGATGGGGTTTCAAGGTCTGATACAACTGAGTCAGCTCGCGTTCTCCCATGACCATGCCGCCCATGCCCGCTCCTACGAAGACCCCTACGCGATGCGGATCTTCGCGGGACAGTCCCAGGTCCGCATCCGCGAGCGCCTCCTTGACGGCGACGAGCGCGAACTGAGCGTAGCGATCGACTCGATCGGCCTGAGCGGGGGGAAGAAAGCGTTCTGGGTGGAAGTCAAGTATCTGTCCGGCCACCTGGCTTCGATAGCCCCCGATCGGGAACGGATCGAAGCCTACGATACGGGAGATGCCCGAACGGCCGGCCAACGCCGCTTTCCAGAAATCATCCACCCCGATTCCGAGGGAGGACACGATACCTAAGCCGGTGACAACGACGCGGTTCTTCATCGAGACACAGCGACTGATGATGAAACAAGACAGTTCATAGCGAAGGTGCGTGTGCGAGTCAATGGGGCCCGCTTTCAATACCGGAGCTTAAGGAGAAAATAGCCCCCGAGGGCAAGGAACATGAGATTGGCCATCCAGCCGGCCAGCAGTGGGTGAAAGACACCGCTTCGTCCCAAGGCGATGTTGACGGAGTGCACGGCCCAGTAACAAAAGCCGAGCAACATGGCCTGGCCGATCCCGATGGCCATGCCGCTTCCCCGCCGATCGCGGCCTTGCAAGCTCATTGCGATCCCCACGAGCACCATGATCACCGTCACGAAGGGGAACGCCACGCGGCCATAGTAGTCAGTCTGGTAGCGCGTTGCGCTCGCCCCTTCGTAGCGGAGCCGCTGCACGTAGGCCCGCAGCTCGCGGAACGTCATCATGTCCGACTCGACGGACAGCCAGGTGGTAAAGTCGTCCGGAATCAGTGTGAGGTCGATGCGGCGTTCCGGGAACGTCGTCAACTGAAGGGTTCCGTCGGCCAGAAAGAGGCGTTGCATCCCGTCCCGCAGAGTCCAGTGACCGTCGACATGCTGCGCCTGCTGCGCTTCGGTCATCCAGTCCAAGCGTGAGTCTTCATCGAGATGGAACAAACGGACCCCGCGCAGGGTCGCGCCGCCCGCGTCGACCGATTGCACGTTCATGAGCGTGCGTGGACCGATGCGCGTCCAGGGATGCGGAGTTTTCAACGCGGCTTGGGGCGGCTTCTTCTCGATGTGAGCGAGTCGGACCTCGTCGGCTTCGCCGTTCGCGAGGGGAATGATGGTCGAGCTGAAGCCAAGCAGGATGATGGCGACCGCGAGCCCGAAGACGAGGAAGGGGCCGGCGAGGGTAAAGAGGCTGATCCCGCAACTTCTCATTGCGGTAATCTCCCGATTCCGCGAGAGCATACCGAGCGTCAAGAGTGTCGCCATCAAGACGGCCAGGGGAGCAATCTGGAACGAAATGCCGGGCATTCGCAAGAGGAAATAGAACAGCACATCGGAGACCTCCGCGTCCAAGCGGAGAAACCGCCTGATTTTTTCGAAAAAATCGATCACCAGATAAATCGTCATGAGGGACGCAAAACACATCGCGAAAATTTTTGCGTATTCTCGAATGAGGTAGCGAAAGAGAATGGTCATCCCAGCTTCTATCTCCTGTTCATCCGAACGAACGCAGTAACCGTGACGGCGAGAAAGATCCCGTTGGGAAGCCACGCGCCGACCAGGGGCGGGACGACCAGCGTCGTGACCAAAAACTCCCCCGCGACGTTCAGGACATAGTACACGATGATGATCAGCACACCGACGGCAAGCCCCCCGATCCGGCCGGAACGTTTCGAGACGATCCCTACCGGGACACCAAGGATGCAGAACAGCAGGGCGGCCACTGGAAACGCCACGTCCTTGTAGTATTCGACCAGGCGGCGAAGCGCGTTCACGTCTTTCCACTCCGATCGCTCGAGCTGCTCGACGACAGCGGAGAAGTGAGGACGTTCCTCCGGCGCGTAGAGGGCCGGGTTCAGCCCGATCCTGAGGTCGTAGCTGGAGAAGGACACTTGGTTGTACTGCGCGATCTCATCTGGGCGACTGTGAATCACCCCGTTCGTGAGTCGGAGGGTCACATAGTTTCCTTCCGGATCGGTGAGCACTTGATAATCCTGCGCGGCGATGACCCGCGGCTCGTCTACGTTGCGTTCGTCCGATACGAAAACTCCGTGATGCCCTTTGATGGTACGTGCCTCGGGAACGAAAATGACCATCTTTGGAACGGGTTCGTTGAACACGCCCTTATCGAGGGAAAGCAACAGTTCGTCACGCAAGAGGTTGAGCGCCACCTTTTTCAGGTTCACGTTGGTCCACGGCTGGCCCCAGTGCGAGAGGGCCAGCGTGAAGCCGAACACGAGGCCCGCGAACACGAACACCGACCGGGATAGTCGGAACAGGCTGAGTCCTGCCGACCGCATGGCCACCAGCTCCTTGTCGAACGACAGCCGGCCGAAGGCGGTAATGGAGGCAATGATCCCTGCGATCGGCAACGTCAGCACCAGGAACGATGGGAGAAGGTTGGCAAAGACCTTCAAGACGGACAGAAAGGCGATCCCTTTTGACACCAGGAGTTCGACCAACCGGAGGAGTTCCCGAGTTAGGAGAACGAAGCACAGAGCTCCCAGGCTTATGCCGAAAGGAGCCAACAGTTCCGCGAAGATATACCGATCGAGGATTCTCCACATGGATGGAATCGCTCAGGTTATACCCGACGACACTATAGGCGACTTATGGACCCGTGTAAACACAACCGTTCAGCGAGGCAGGTTCGACAAGCGCTTGACTTCCCTCTCCCCCTATGTTACATGGCTGCCCACTTTTTCCTTGTTACCATGCTATGGTTTTACCTGCCTTACCGTGTCGTGGGAGGGTTCTCTTCTGCTCCCGCGCTTCCTTCACTGAACTTATTAGATCTGCGGCAATTCTGCCAAAACTATTTGGCATCAACGGGCCAGTAGCTCGTCCATGAGCTGCTGTATAGCAAAGGAGGGGTTTTGTGAAGACGAAAGGGACAGTGAAATGGTTCAATGATCGGAAAGGGTTCGGGTTCATCAGGCTCGATAGTGGGGAGGATGTCTTCGTGCACTACTCCGCGCTGTTAGGCGACGGTTTTAAGACCCTGAAAGAAGGCGAAAACGTCGAATTCGAGATCGTTCAAGGTGCGAAAGGACCGCAGGCGGCCAATGTAATGAAATCGGCTGCGCCGCAGGCCTGAGAATATCGGGAAGTGAGCCGTAATTTCGGGGCTGCCTCTCGTCTCGAGAGGCAGCCCCGTGTTTTCTTGGTGATCTGCTTTCTAATCCCGCGCTTTTCTTGACAAAACATTCAGCGAACGATAGCGTGGACCTGTCACGGAGGTCTTCGTGGCCGTCGACCGCAATACCGTTCTGCATAACGCCCAACTGTTTGCCGCCAGAGGTCAGTTCGACGCCGCCATTGCCGAGTGGAAAAAATTGACGGCCGACTCCCCGACGGACGGCAGCTTGTACAATTCCATCGGCGACCTCCACCTAAAGCGGAATTCGCCCGGCGAAGCGATCACGGCTTATTTGCAAGCAGCCGCCGCTTTTCGAGCCGAGGGTGCAACGCTCAAGGCCATCGCCACTTACAAAAAAATCCTGAAAGTGGATCCATCTCGCTATGAGGTGTATCGGCACCTCGGCGACCTCAATGCCGAACGCGGGTTGCTTAGCAGCGCGGTGCAGGATTATTTGACGCTGGGCAAGTACTACCTCAAAGAACGCAAGACGAAGGAAGCGTTGGAAGTCTACCGGAAAATCGTTAACCAGGATCCCGGTAACTTGGACGCCCAGCAACGCATGGCGGAACTCTGTCTGCAGGAGAACCTGCAGGACGAAGCCGCCAAAGTCTATCTCCAGCTCGGCCGAGAGCGTTCCGCCAGCCAGCGCTATCAGGAAGCACGTGATGCCTACCTCGCGGTCTTGCGAGTCGATCCGAATAACAGCGAGGCGAAACAGTTCGTCGAGATGGTGGACAAGGGGATGCCGAATGGCGCTCAAGCTCCTGTCGTGTCGAAGCTCACTCGTAGCGCAGAGCCATCCGATCTGCTCGCTGAGGCGACCAGACGGATGGAATTGGGACAGTATGAAGGAGCAGAAGCGATCCTTAACCAGGTCTTGTCACGGGAGCCGGGGAATCCGGTCGTGTGCCAACTCTTGGCCCGCGTGCATCTCCATCGTGGAGAACTCCAGGTGGCGCTCGGTGAATACCGATTTCTGGCCGGAGCGGCGTTGCGAGCGCAGGATCATGGGCTCGCGGAGTCGCTGATTGCGGAGTATCTCAAGGTGGAGCCGAATTGTGTGCCCATGTTGGAACTCCTGGGCGAGCTGTACGAGGAGAAGGGAGACCCCGCCACTGCGGCTGTGCATCTGGGACAGGCCGTCGAAGTGCTTCTCGAGAAGCCAGAGCCTGGGATGCCGACGCTCCATCTCGATATCTTCGAGAAAATCAAGGCGATCGCCCCGGCGAGTCCTGTCGCCGCTAGGTTGACGAGCCGCTTGAGCGCCGTGGCAGGCGGAGTTTCCAACGGGGCTGAGAAGGTCACTGCGCCGCTTTCAGACTCGGCACGGAATGTCCCCGCGTTTACTATCGAAGGAGCGGCACCTGACGACCAGTGGGAAATGACCTCCAAGCTCAACAGGAAACAGGACCGGCACCTTTCTCCGGCCACGGAGGCAGAGGCGGCGCCGGTGTTGGCCACCTCGGAGCCCGCGGAGTTTCGTATCGTGGATCCACAATCACCGCCACAGGCTCCCTCCCGCTCGTTCCTTGACGGAGTTCGCAGCGCGGTGATGGAAGGTCGTGCCATCGCGGTAGAACAGTCGCTACTCGCCTATCTTCAAGACCATCCCGACGATCTCGATGGGAGGGGGCTCCTTGGACAACTCTATGAAGCCAAAGGCGATACGGCTTTTGCGGCCTTGCAGTACACGAAGGTGCTCGAGGCCATCGTCGAGACTGGCGCGGAGCACGCGTTGGCGACTGAACTCTATCGAAAGATAAGAGATCTCGCTCCGGCCAGCCCGATCGTGGCTAAGCTGGCCACGATATTTGAGCCGCCTAGTAACAGGGCGGCGACGGTGACAAGCCCGGCAAGCTTTAGCGGTGAAGTTCCCGCTGCCCCGACGGGACCGGTGACGGACCCACCGGCGGACTGCGACACGCATTACGCACTCGGCGTCGCCTACAAGAACATGGGCCTGTTCCCGGAAGCGGTGGAAGAATTCGAGATCGCCTTGCAGAGCAGCCGCTTTTTCGTGGACGCCTCGCTGATGCTGGCGCTGTGTTTGAAAGAGCAAGCGCAACTGAAGAAGGCCATTGCTTATCTCGAGCAAGTTCTCGCGAGCCCGCATTGCAACGGTCAAAAAACGTCGACGATCCGCTACGAGCTCGGCCTCTTGTACGAAGCGGCCGGTGAAGTCGAGCGAGCCCTTCACGTGTTCGAGCCCATCCCCACCTTCCATGACGTGCGCTATCGACTTGAGTCGCTTCGTGCCAGAACACAAGCCGCTTAGCGCAATCTTCTTGGCGCCGCTCAACGAAGTGCATCCGCGTCGGCCATGTCGCGCCGCCTGTCGCTGCCTCTCGATCCTTGGCTGCGGTTCCTTCCTTTTCCTTACCCTCCGAGCTGTCACTCCAGCGGGCGACTGAGCCAGCCCGTCGGCCGCCGGCTGACCGCGGGCGTTCGTTAATTGACCTGGTTCGGAGGACGTTGACCGTCGAAGACAGCCTGGATGTTCTGCAGGCACATCATGCCCATGCGCACCCTGGTCGGCAGCGTGGCGGATCCCAGGTGAGGCAGCAGCAACACCGTGGGGAGTTTCCGCAAGGCCTCCGGCACCGTCGGTTCCCGTTCATAGACATCCAGGCCCGCCCCGGCGATGCGACGTTCATGGAGCGCGATGAGAAGCGCATCCTCGTCGACGATGGGGCCTCGCGCCGTGTTGATGAGGAAGGCGGAGGGTTTCATGAGACGGAGTTGTTCCGGTCCGATGAGATAATGGGTCTCCGGCGTCAGCGGGACGTGGAGCGAGACGAAATCGGACTCGCCGAGAAGCTCGGGCAGGCTGAGACGGATCCAACCGGGATCCGGATCCGTGAGCGCGCGACGGGTGCAGTATAACACCCGCATGCCAAAGCCGCTCGCCCGTCGCGCCACCGCCTGCCCGATCCGCCCCATGCCCACGATACCGAGCACGCGACCGCTGACGTCGGCGCCCAGCAGTTGTGTGGGCGACCAGCCGGGCCAAAATCCCGAACGTGCTAATGCGTCGCCCTCGACCAGGCGTCGGGCCACTCCCAGGATGAGCGCCCAGGTCAGATCGGCCGTGGCATCCGTCAGCACGTCGGGCGTGTTCGTGACCGCGATCCCGCGCCGGCGCGCTGCCTGGATGTCGATGTTGTTGTAGCCGACGGCGCAATTGGCGATCACCTTCAATGAAGCGGCGGTCGACAGCAACTCCTCGTCGATGTACTCGGTGAGCGTGACGAGCGCGGCTTCTGCGGAGCGGAAACCTTCGCGCAACCGCTCTTTCGGTGCCACGTCCTCGCCGGGAACATTCAGCAATTCGAAGCGCTCGCGGATCGCGGCCATCACCGGTTCGGCCAACAGACGTGAAAGGTACAGGCGCACTCGTGGCATAGCGATCAGACGGAAAAACATTATATCTTAGCCGGTGTCTCATCGGGCGACAACCTCCCCTTGTGCTGATCCGACAGCGACGACTAGAATGAGCCTGCCGCGAACATGACCCTCATCCTCCCTGACAAGTCGACCGCCATCACAGCGGACCTTCGCGCGCTCCTGGAGCCAGGTCAGGTTCGTGATGACTCTCCCACCCTCACGGCCTATGCCGTCGACGCCAGCATCTACCGCGTGACGCCCAAGGTCGTCGTGTTGGCTCAATCCGAGGAGGACATTCACACCGTGGTCCGCTATGCGGTGGCGAGGGGGATCCCGCTCACACCCCGCGCCGCGGGGACCAATCTCACCGGCTCCGCCATCGGGTCCGGCATCATCTTGGATGTGTCCGGCATGAATCGCATTTTGGAGATCAATCAAGAAGAGCGATGGGCTCGCGTACAGCCCGGCGTCGTGTTGGCGGAACTCAACAAGCAACTCGGCCTTCAAGACCTGCTATTCGGTCCGGATCCCTCCAGCGGTGAGATGTGCAAGC
>CAZZPI010000036.1:5741-11211 GCA_964655865.1 uncultured Nitrospiraceae bacterium | reverse complement strand
GCAGGCGCAAAAGCTGGAGTCCATCGGGCGGTTGGCGGCGGGCATCGCCCACGAGATCAACACGCCGATCCAATTCGTGGGCGACAATGTGCGGTTTCTGAGCGAATCGTTCCGGGACGTCCTGCAGGTAGTCGAGCAACAGCGGGCGGTGCTCGGCGCGGCCAAGGGCGGGGCCTGCTCAGCCGAACGGATCGCGGCCTGCGAGGCGGCCGCCACGGCGGCGGACCTCGATTACTTGGCGAAGGAAATTCCGAAATCCATGGAGCAGTCCGTCGAGGGCATCGAGCGGGTCGCGAAGATCGTGCGCGCGATGAAAGACTTCGCGCATCCCGGCAAGAACGAGAAGACGGCCGTCGATCTCAACAAGGCGATCGAGAGCACGGTCACGGTGGCGCGGAACGAATGGAAATATATCGCCGACCTGGAGCTGAAGCTGGACCCGGCGCTGCCCCCGGTGCCGTGTTTGGCGGGCGAATTCAACCAGGTGATCCTGAACATGATCATCAACGCGGCGCACGCCATCGCCGATGTGGTCCAGGGCACGGGCCAAAAGGGCACCATCACGATCACGACGGCGCAGGCGGGGGACTGTGCCGAAGTGCGCGTGGCCGACACGGGGACCGGGATTCCGGAGGCGATCCGGCACAAGATCTTCGATCCGTTCTTCACGACCAAGGAGGTGGGGAAGGGGACGGGGCAGGGGTTGGCCATCGCGCGCTCGGTGGTGGTGGACAAGCACGGCGGCACCATTCGCGTCGAGAGCGACGTGGGCATCGGCACGACCTTCATCATCCGCCTGCCGCTGGCCATGGGCTCGACGGAGCAGGCCATGGAGCAGGCGGCATGAGCGCCCACATGTTATTCATCGATGACGATCACCCGTTTCTCATCCTGGCTTCTTCCATCGCGCTTGGACATCACGGGCGCTTGGACGGTACCGGATATCCGCGAGGGCTGGCCGGGGAAGTTATTCCTTTGGAGGCACGCATCGTCGCGGTGGCCGACGTGTACGATGCCCTTAGCTCGGCCAGGCCGTATAAGCCCGCGTTTCCGGAGGCGGTCGTCCTGAACATGATGGAAGCGCAAGCCGGCCGTCATTTCGATCCTGCGGTGTACGAGGCATTTCGCCTTTCGCTCCCGGCCTTTCGCGACATCTTGTCCCGGCTGAGCGACCGAGCCGCTGCGGCATAGGAGCCAATCCGTCGATGAAACAGGTCCTCTTCGTCGATGACGAGCCGAAACTGCTGGATGGCTTGAAACGCATGCTGCGCCCGATGCGGCACGAATGGAGCATGACTTTCGTGACTAGCGCGGAGGACGCCTTGAAGATGCTGGAACAGACGCCGTTCGACGTCGTGGTCTCCGACATGCGCATGCCGGGGATGGACGGCGCCCAACTGCTGAACGAAGTCCAGCGCCGGTATCCGCAGATCGTGAGAATCGTGCTCTCCGGCCAGTCGGATCAGGAAATGATCTACCAATCCATCGGCGCGACGCATCAGTATCTGGCCAAGCCATGCGATGCCGAGGTGCTCAAGGCCGCGATCACGAGGGCGTGCGCCCTGCGCACACTCCTCGGAAGCGATTCCCTCCGCGCGCTGGTAACCGGGATGCGAACCATCCCAAGTCGGCCTTCCCTCTATCTGGAGATCAAGCAGGAAGTGGAATCTCCGTCCTCCTCCTTGAAGACCGTCGCCGCGATCGTGTCCAAAGACATGGGAATGACCGCTAAGATTTTGCAGCTCGTGAACTCGGTGTATTTCGGAGTGCGTGGCAAGGTGTCGACCGCGGAACAGGCCGTCAATCTGCTGGGGCTCGATACGATTCAGGCGCTCGTCTTGACCGCGCATATCTTCGCGCGATTTTCTCCGATCGGCGGGTCGCTCTTCAGCATGGACCGTGTGTGGGCGGAGAGTGTGGCAACGGGAGCGCTGGCGCGTGCGATCGCGAAGGCTCAAGGGATGCCCGGGTCGACGGTCGACCAGGCATTTACCGCGGGATTGCTCCATGATATCGGCATCCTGGTGCTCGCGGCCAACTTATTCGACCGCTACAATGCCGTGCTTCAGGCGGCGTGTGAGAAAAACGAGCCGTCTTGGCAGCTTGAACGCCAAGAGTTTCGAGCCGATCACGGGGAGATCGGGGCCTATCTGCTCGGGCTATGGGGTTTGAGTGATCCGATCGTGGAAGCCGTGGCGTTTCATCACCGTCCGTCGGACTGCGCGGGGGACACCTTCGGCCCTTTGACCGCCGTGCACGCGGCGACCGTGCTGCAACAGGAGGTGGCTCAGCAGGCGATCGGGAACGTTCCATCCCGGCTGGATACGGCCTATCTGGAGAAGCTTCGTCTGATCGACCGGTTGCCGCACTGGCGGGAAGTCGCCGGGACTCTGGGGAAGGAGACCACCAATGACTGACAGAATTCTCTGTGTGGACGACGACGCCAACATTCTGGACGGCTACAAGCGCCGTCTCCGGAGCGAGTTCGATCTCGACACGGCCATCGGACCGGAAGAAGGGATTCGAATGGTGATGGAGCGCGGCCCTTACGCCGTCATCGTGTCCGATTTGCAGATGCCGGGAATGAACGGCATTGAGTTTCTCACGAAAGTTCGGGCTCACGAGCCCGACAGCGTGCGCATGCTGTTGACCGGAAATGCCGACCTCCAGGCGTCGATCGAGGCGATCAATCAAGGACGGATCTTCCGTTTCCTGACCAAGCCCTGCTCTTCCGAGCTGTTCGCCGGCGCGCTCAAGGCCGGCCTGGCGCAATATCGCCTTATCACGGCCGAGCGCGAGTTGTTGGAGCAAACGTTGAGCGGCAGCATCAAAGTCTTGTGCGAGATCCTGTCGTTGGTCAATCCGGAAGCGTTCGGCCGCTCCTCCCGCATTTCCCGTTACGTCGAGGCCATCGCGACGCACCTGCAGGTGACGGAACTGTGGGTCATCAAGACCGCCGCCATGCTGTCTCAAATCGGCTGCGTGATCCTGCCCGAGGCCGTGCTCAAGAAGGTGTACAAAGGTGCGATGCTGACGCAGGAGGAAACCCAGCTTTTCGCTCAGCATCCGTTCGTCGCGTCCGATCTCATCGCCAAGATCCCTCGCATGAAGCAGGTCGCAGAGATCGTCAAGTACCAAGACAAGTATCTCGACGGATACGGAGTGCCGGGCGACCAGCGGCAGGGCAACGAGATACCCATGGAAGCCAGGATTCTCAAGGTCGCGTTGGATTTCGACGGCCTGGAGTCTTCGGGGAAATCCAAAACCGAGGCCTTCGACGAGCTGAACAGGCGGAAGGGCTGGTATGACCCGACGGTGGTCGAAGCCTTGAAAGCGGCGTTCGCGTCGGAAATCCGATACGAAGCGAAAACGTTCATGCTCGCCGACCTGCGCGAAGGTGTCCTCCTGGGTGAGGACATCTTATCCAGCGCCAACGTGCTGTTGGCTTCGAAAGGACAGGAAGTCAGCCAATCGATGATCCTGAGGCTGGACAGCTTCAAAAAGACGGTCGGCGTGCGGGAGCCCTTCAAGGTTCTGATTCCATTGGCCGGACCGGCCAGGGCGGCTGCCTGATCGCTCGTTACGACGCTCGGTTCCGGTGAGGCTCCCCTGCACGGGGCCCCTACCGAGCATGCCCGGGATTTCGGACGGGACGGATGCCGGGTCTTGCGACCTATCGACCATTTCCAACAGAAACAACCGGGGGATCGTGTTCCTAGCGCGCATTATTCATGACGGTTCGTCACGAAATCGGGAAGTCGCCACGCGAGACAGGCGCGCGGAGCCGTAAGGGAGGGAGGCATACTTGAAACAGTATGTTGACCGACCGAGCGGCGAGCCCGCCTGCCTGGACGCAGGGCCGACCGCGTCCAGGCTTGTCGCAGCGACGAATCCGCGATTGCAGTAGAAGCGTTCATGGATAATGCGCGCTAGCCTTGGTGATGCAGTGGGGGGATGGCACAGCAACTCCGACTTCAGCATGGCAGCGACCTTGAAGGCAATCGAGGGGATATCCGGTAGGTCCGGTGTTCAGCGTATCTGCGATTGCAAGCCACCTTCGAAGCCGTGGCCGTACCGATGTGTTCCTACTTCAGAATTTCGCTCGCGCAGTGGTTCGCATCCCCCTCCGCCTCCTGGGAACGCTTCGCGCCCTCAGTAGACTTCAATCCCGGGATTTCTCCGATGATGCAATCAATGGCTCTCGCATACCTGTTTGCGATGGTGCGACCTACCCAGTCCGCCATTTCAACTTCGTCTGGGTCGAGTTCCTTCAGCGTGGGAAACTGTGCGACGTAAAGGGCTCGGCAGAGCGGCTTGTTCTCTGCCGACGGGTCAAGGGTGCATTCCTTGAAATCCTTCGCCTCCTTTTTCTGCATGTAAGCAAGCTCAGCCGAGCTGGTGCCGTCGAGCACAAAGACGAACAAAACATCGTCGTGGCTGTCTGTGCGTGCGAACAGGTGTGGGTACCCTTGAAAGTAAGGCTGTGGCGGAGGCTGATTATCTTCCGGATCGTAATGATTGTTGGTGAAGAGTCGGTAAAGCTTTCGATGAAGCGCCTGGTATGAGGTGGCGCTCGCCTCATTGAGCAACTTGATGCGGAACTCTTTTCGGTCACCTCTCGGGTTCTCATCCCCTTTGCTGGCATCGGAGATGATGAGGATGTTCGGGCGCGGCCGTTGATATTTTAGAAGGAACGCTCGCAATCCTTCCAACCCGAGGTTCTCTACGACTCCGCCGTCGATGAAATGCAGGCCGCCGATCTGCTTCGGCTCGAACGCACCGGGGAACGAACCGCTTGCCGCCACGGCGTCCGCGATGGGAACCGTGTTTCGTGGGTCATTCGGGTCGCTGGTAAAGATTTCACGCCGGCGCGTCGAGTAGCTCGTTGCGTTGATGATCAAGGTCGTTCTTTTCACAGCGCATAGCTGGGAGTCGCCAAAATACGCTCGCCGAAAATGGTCCGCATAGGTGTCGCTGTCTCGGTACGACCGAGAGAAGAAGGCACGAGAGACGGGGAGGATGTGGAACAGATCGTTGGCCAGACCGGGCTTTTCTTTTAGGCGTGTGACAAAGTCTCGCCCGGAATTTCCCAGAGCATAGTAGGCGCCGATGATGGATCCGCCGGACACGGTAGTCAGGTAGTCGATGGTGATATTGTTCTCTTCAAGAGCCTGTAGAACTCCGGCGTGAATCGACGCGGCTCGATAGCCTCCGCCGGACAGGGCCACGGCGATTCTGACTTTGTTCTGCTCGCCTGACGGAATTGGGGGAATCGGGCAGTTCACGGTTTTTCCGGTGGAACCTGCCATCACCAGGTTTACAAGGGAGTACGTGAGAGATCCTGCCAACCAACCGGCGAGCAGGGACCAGGAGATCACGCCCACCCGGGCAACGGCCAATCTTGTTTTGTCTCCCTCCGTGAGGACTCTCAACGGAAACCAGAGTCCCGCGAGTGCCACGATTCCGTACG
>CAZZPI010000036.1:0-5731 GCA_964655865.1 uncultured Nitrospiraceae bacterium | reverse complement strand
GTACGTGATCCAAAATAACCACGCCTTGGTTTTTGGCTCATTAATTCTCAAGGCCACATACTCGACTCCAAGGAGGTAAGCCAGGACCAGGAAAAAGACCCCGGCGAGGAACGTCGCTCGTAAGAGCTTATTGTCTGGTCCTTCTTTGTTTTCATTCGACGGGATCGGCGCCAAAAGATTCTTGTCCAGCCGATGAAACCACCAGACCGCAAGGACGAATGAAACCGGGAGGAATATCCACGTGAAGTAGACGGTGAGAATTTCAAGCCAGTCCGCGATGGTCCGGAACACGCCGAGGATGAGTCCGACCACGAGGACATTGAACAGGAACGGGAACTGATTTCTGCGTTTAATGAAATCATCCCCGGCCTTCTGCGCCAGCTGGCGGCTCTGCTGGATCAGGGCCTGGCTTTTTTCGCGCAACGGCTTCATGGTCCACCCCCCAAGGCCATGGTGTTGAGCGAACTGTCTCTATTCGCCTTATTCATGACGCTTCTGCTGCAAGCGTCAATGAGCGAATGCCTGATGGCGAAGGCTCTGGGCCGTCCGCGGCTAGCTATTGGCTGTTCGCCGGCCGAATTTGCGACCAACCGATATGAATCATGCGCGTGAAGCAGTCTGCATATCACGGCGAGTACGGGGCGAGCCGGCGTAAAGGGGGTATGCCGGCAAGGCGATCACTCGGGCCTCTCGTCGCTCGCAAAGACTTCGGCGGGCTCGCATCGGTCGGCCTTAGCGTCGAGCTCGGTCGAGCCGCGTCGCCTGCAGAGAGTTGTCAGTTTTCAGTCTACAGTCCTCGGTTTCCGAAACTGACGACTGACAACTGTCTACTGAGAACACCCTTCTCGCGCCTCACCCCTCACGCCTGACGTGCCCGTCAGTGCTTCTTTTCTTTCTGCATGATCCGGTCCGTCCAGGCGAGCAGGATGGCCGACGCCAGAAACGTCGAATGGATGAAGATCTGCCATTTGATGTGGTCCGGTGACACGTTCGCGACGTTGACGAAGGACTTCAGGAGATGAATGCTGGAGATACCGATCAGCGAGGCGGCCAGCTTGACCTTGATCGTGCCGGGATCGACGTGGCTCAACCAGTCAGGCCGGTCCGGGTGTTCTTCCAAGTCCAACTTGCTGACGAATGTGGCGTACCCGCCGATCACGACCATGGTCAACAGATTCGCGACCATCGTGATGTCGATCAGGGAGAGCACGCCGAGCATGAAGATGGTCTCGCTGAGCTCGCGAATGTCGCGGATCATTTCATAGAGCTCGACCAGAAACTTGTAGGCGTAGAGCAGCTCCGCCATGATGAGTCCGGCGTACAGGGGGGCTTGAACCCATCGGCTGGCGAATACGACCGTTTCGAAGACCTGCTCGACTCGGTTTGCCGTTGCCGTGTTTTGAACCTGCGTGTGCTGATCCGGCTGGTGCGCTAGTGCCATTGACCCTCCCTGAACTGCGAGATGCGCGCTAGAGAATGAGTTGAGGAGATCCGACGATTCGTGATGCGTGACCGCGCGCGTATCCTAGTGAGCCGATGGGCTTCTGTCAATTCGTTCCGAGACACGGGAGTGCCACAAGGCACCCACAAGGGATGAACGCACGATGAGCGGATCGAGGGGCTGGCCAATAAGGCATCACCGCTGAAGCGAGGGGGCCGCTGAGAGTAAGATCGTGAGTTCTTTGACGCGCACAACCCACCACGGGGAGCCCCTGTCATCGTCACGGCGGCTTCTTGGAGATCAGATCCATGACGAAGTTGTTGAGCCGGACCCATTCGTCCGAACGCACGGTGCGGAAAGCCACGCCGAATTCACGATCTCGGGTCCATCGAACCGTCGCTTGCTCCACTGCCAGAGGCGGGCCTCCGGTCGGCACCATGATCCGGAGCTCTAGATTCGTACCCATTTCGACGGCCATCTCGCTCTCCACTCGGCACCCTCCGAGTGAGATATCGGTCACGAAGCCTTCGCCCCCGACCATCGGAAAGGGGGAGGTAAAGTCGCTGCGAAATTTGACTCGGGCACGGAGATGTTGCCGCCGCTCGCTGGGAGCGCTCTGTCCCATTGTGGTTTCATTCGTGGCCGTGGTTCTCACCAGGACACATGGGGGACCGCCCCGCTCCCTGTGGGAGCGCCTACGACGGCGTGACGCTCTTGGATGGAGCGAGGTGCCGATAGTAGTACACCGCCGCTTGCGACCTGCGGGTGACGTGAAGCTTGCCGTACACGTTCGCCAGGTAGTTCTTCACGGTCTTGTCGCTGAGGCCGAGCAGGACCGATATTTCCTTGTTTGTCTTGCCCTCGGCGACGAGACAAACGATCGACCGTTCCTGTGGGGAGAGCGTCGGTAGATCGGACCGCTTCGTGATGTTCCTGGAGTGTCGCCGCATCAGGCTCAACGTCATGTCCGCGATGCTTGGATCGAAGAAGGCATGACCTTCCGCAACGCTTCTGATCGCGCGGAGCAGATCTTCGGTTCGAATCTCCTTGGCCGCGAATCCGTGGGCTCCGGCCTGGATGGCGGACAGAATGGCGTCCTCATCCCAATAACTGCTCAGGAAGATCACGTGTGTCGTCGGGCAGGCGGACAGGAGATCTCGACATGTCTTGATTCCGGAGGCGTCGGGAAGCTTGACGTCCAGTAAGACGATGTCGGGCATGAAGCGAAGCGCTTGAGAGACGGCTTCGTTTCCCGTTCCCGCCTCGGCGAGCACGCATAGTCCGGGTTCCGTGTTCAGCAGTGTGCGCAAGCCGGTCCGCACGATTTCATGATCATCGACCAGCAACAATGTGAGTGGCTTATGTTTCAAGGGGAACTCCCAGTCGTTCGAGCGGCAGATTCAGCACGACGCTCGTCCCGTGGCCCGGACGCGAGCGAATGAGAAGCCGGATGCCGAGCTGCTTCGCCCTGGCCTCGATGTTCGAGAGCCCGAAGCCTCGGCGTCGCGGTCCCGTCGTCGCCATTCCGATGCCGTCGTCCCGTACCTCGAACCGTAGATAATGCTTATGCCGCCGGAGCGACACTCGGATGTGGGAAGCATTCGCGTGGCGGATGGAGTTGCTCAGGGCCTCGCGCGCGATGCTGAGGAGATGGCGGCTCTCTTCGGAGGTCAGCAAGGGGAGGGCCCCCGCATCGAGATCCAGCTCGAACCGTGGCTGGCAGAGGGTGCGGTACGACTCGATCACCTCCTGCAGCTCGCGGTCGAGATCGAGTCCGACGATGGTTTCGGACTGCAACCCGAAAATGAGGTTGCGAATTTCCTGGATGAGCCGGTTGACCTGCGTCACGGCCTGGTCCGCATAGCCGCGGAAGGGGGTGCGCTCCGTTCCACTCAATCGGCGCACCGTTTCGATGTTCAGACCGATCGCGTACACCGATTGCAGGACGCAATCGTGCAGATCGCGCCCGATGCGGTCGCGGTCTTGAAGCAGCGCACTGAGACGACGCTCCGTCGCCTGGAGGGCGACGGTCAGATCGCCTGAGCCCTCTCGACGGTGTCGGGAGGCTTGTGCGTCGCGTGGGAATCGCCGATGTTCAAGGGCGGCAACAGGCCTCGCGTGCGCGCGCTTAGGTGATTGTCCCCTCAATCCCTCGATAACCCGCAAACCCTGTTGTTCTTCAACCATTTAGATCCTCCCTCCAATCGACTGGCTAGGCCATGGCGGCTTTGCCTTCAAGGCGAATCTCCGGCCGTCGACCTTCCAACTACACCGGCGGGACCCTCCCCGTCCCCTGGCGGATCCGCCAGGTGACGGGGAGGGTCGCCTTTTGAAACCATTCGCACCCATTCACGCGATCACCCCATTCTTAACCAGGCGGAGGTGGCCATGAGCGAAGCGCTTGTGCAGGAGACGAAGAAGCTGACCTTTTGGGAGGAGGATCTGCTCGTCAAGACTTTGGACGATGAGGAGGAGTGGCGGCAGTCCTACCGTCTCCGTCATCGCATCTTCGCCGAAAGGCTGCAATGGGTACCGGAGCGAGCGGACGAGTTGGAAACCGATATCTACGACAGTTGGAGCAACACGATCGGCCTGTTCGCGGAAGGCAAGCAGCTTCTCGGGATCGTGCGCATGACACAGGCCCCGCTCCCTTTCATGCTCGAGAGCGAGTTCAGCGCCTGCCTCGTCGGAGCGCATGAGGTTCGAAAGGCGACCGATACGGCGGAGATCACCCGTCTGGCCGTCGACCCCGGCATCGAGGATCGGGCCCTCTCCCTGAAGGCGATGCGCATCCTTACCAAGGGTGCGTATCAATGGTGCGTGGCTCACGATGTCCGATATACCTATCTGGTCGTGGAAAATCGCCTACTCCGCGCCCTTCGGCTGATGGGGTGGCCCTGTCGTCCGATCGGTGAGCCGGTTGCGCTCCCGCCCGCTGAAGTGCTTTCCATCGCCGCACTCATCGACCTTGATGAGTTCCGTATGAGCGGGGCGAGTAAACGCCCCGAGGTTGTGGAGTGGTTCTCCACGATCGAGCATGTTCAGGTTGGCTCAAGCAGTGCGACACGCCCGCGACGCGTGCTCTGCTCCGACGCCACGAGCCTCAAGGGGAAGCGGCGTGGCGACCAGAGCAAAGTGCAATGGGAAAGAGGGACGGCAAAGTTGCCGGGGTAACGCCGCGGGGCTATTTGGAGCTAGACCGCTGTTGGAAGGCCGTGTAGATCGGGCAAGCCGTGCTCGATCGCGGTGGCGACGGCCTGCGAGCGGGAGGTGACGTCGAGTTTGGAGAAGATGCTTTCCACATGGAATCGAATGGTCCGTTCCGTCACGCCGAGGATCCGGGCAATCTCCCAATTCGTCTTGCCGTTCTTCATCCAGTTGAGAATGGTCAGTTCGCGCACGGAGAGTTTCTTCACGCACCTATCCAGCACGTAGGTGTGCCTGGGCTCGGTCCTCATGAGGGCGAGATGCAGGTGGTGGCTCAAGTATTCCACGAGCTGCACATACCGTTCAGCGTCGAGGTGTTCCCCTCCCGCAAAGGAGCAAAACGAGGAGAAACCGCAGGCCGCATCGACTGATCCGGTGGTCACCCCATCGACCAGGCCGAACGCTTTCGCGGCGTCGATGAAGTCCAATTCTTCCTTAGTCGTCGCCTGCCGGTATGTATGGCTCCAGACCTGCGTGCCCGGAGCGCGCGAGGCCGTTCGGAACACCGGATCGATCTCGGCGTATCCGTTCTGCCAATAGAGCTGTAACCACTCGTCGGGATAGCTGACATTGATGACATTCGCGAAACCCTCGAATCGTCCGCCGGGTCCTAGACGGGCAAGCCCACCGAGGAGCCGATCGAACGGAAACAGGTTCTGGAAGTGAACGAGCACTTCCCGTATGTCATCGGAAGTTTGCGCCTGCGCCGCGTAGTGAATGACCTCCAGCGCATCCTCGCACTCGCGTTTCGAAAGAGATTCGAAGAGCCGCCGAGGGAATGCCCGTTTGGCACGTCCAGGCATACAATTCGCCTGTTTGAGGTTTAGGAACTCCAACCCGCAAGAGTATATGCCGACGGTATGGCGAGAATAAATAGGGCCGTTATGACTTTTGGCCTGGGCCGGATGGCCCTACTGGATATTAGAGATAGAGTCAGGTCGTCGCGGTCGCGGAGGCTTAGCGCGCATTATTCATGACGGTTCGTCGCGAAATCGCGCAGGTGCCACGCGAGACAGGCGCGCGGAGCGCCGAAGACCTGAGGCGTACTTGAACAGTACGTCGAAGGTCTGAGGGGCGAGCCCG
>CAZZPI010000035.1:0-11284 GCA_964655865.1 uncultured Nitrospiraceae bacterium | reverse complement strand
CAGTTCGATTTTGATGTCCAGGGCGCCCGGGATGGTCATGCTGTTGTTGATGTGCATGAACCCCAACTCCGGCGTCGCCACCAATCCGCCTGGTAACAAGAGACTATCCAGTGTGAGTGTGATCGCCTGGGCCGGTAGGGTCATCCCCGTCAACCCGGCCAGGCTCAGGACCAGGACTGCGCCTAGTCGAAAAAGTTTGTTCATCGCTGCAACTCCCTTTGTTTCATCCTCTCCACCATGGATGAGGTGTACCCCAACTGTGAGCAAAGTCCGCACCTATGTAGGGGTTGACAGGTTCTTCAACTCGTGCCTCACCCACACATTCGGATAAGCCGATGAAATCACACCCTTCTTTTGCATAGTCCTGTCGGGTATTCGAACTCTCGCGCGGCAGGCGCATGAGCTGTTGTTCAAGCGAGCTTGTAAGATCGTCTTACAGGTTAGGAAGTGATCGCGAAAACCGGTTGGTCAATCTCTCAATAATTCAAAGAACTTGCGCAGAAAACACACGGATGCCTCGTGGTTGTAAACGCCGCCGACGCTTTTACGCCCGTATTGCGACGAGCGTCTGGCTACTCAGATGAGAAGTTACGAATTGGATAGACTCTTGAGGAGAGAAGAGAGCGAGGAAGCTTTCACCAGTCGTTCGATCGCATCAGTGGCTTCGTCGGGGCTCCTGTAGAAATCAGCGGCCATCGCGATTGCGATTCCATGTGAGGTTTGACTCACGAGACGTGTTTTCACCTGCATCAACTTGGCCGACACCGGATTCCCGGTAAAGGTGCCATCTACGCAATACCATGACATGACCACGCGCGAGGCCGATGTCCCGCGCAGCAAGACCGCTTTCACCTTGATGGGTTGACCATCCACCATCATGCGGTAGGTCTTCTCGCCGACCCAATGCCACTTTCGGCGGTCAAATAGGAGTTTTTGCGAGCTCACCATCTCCGCGCTATTGCTTTGCTGCGCGTAGTATCCGAGGTACATGTGAACCGGCCGGATGCCATCGCTAAAGGTCTCCTGAACCTCCGCAGCGACTCCGTTAAATTTCGGTTTCCACTCGCCTTCATAGGGCGCAACCGCGAACCAGGAAGGTCCCACTGTCGATCGCAACAATTCCCGGCTTATGGATATCGATCCCGGGGCTTGATCAGCCAGTACCGCTTTTCCAAAGGGACCGGTAGCGAGCGCGACTACGGAAAGGCTCAAAACGGTCACTGCGTGCGTCAGAGAGTATCTAGCAAAGGCACTTCGCACAGGCGGTTTCACCCATATCTTCTTGCCCTGCTCCTTGCTTGACGTAGGTTCTCGCCAGAGAAGACCGGTCAGGACCATCACGACGATGAGAATGCCGAAGAAAAACCATCCATAGATGAAGTGGTCGACTCCGACCGCTAATCGATTGCTGGACAAATAGGCGATCACCACAATCAGGTAAGCCCTGACACCATTGGCAAGAATGGGAGCCAGTGCCGACATCAGCACAAACCCCAATCGCCTCCCCCAGTGCCGGTATGTCATGTCTGCATAGACAAACCCGAACACCACGGAAGCGATGATATATCGCATGCCGCTACAGGACTCGCTGACTTCCCACCGGCCCGTCGGCACCACTAAGAAGCGGCCTTCCCAATAGACGGGAATTCCTGTCAGCTCGAGCGCTTTCACGGTAAATACCGTTGTGAAGTCTTGCAGGGGAGGCACCAGGCTATCGCCGAACGGCACGGCAAAAGCGAGAAAACCGAGTGGTACCGCCAACGAACGAAAGACGGTGCTTCCTAGGAGAGTCCAGACCAAGACCGGTATCATGGCGACGAACGTGACTTGCTCTACCAGTTCGACGCTTGCAAGGTGTCCAAGCAGCCAGAAAATTGTGAGCATCCATAAGACCGGCACACCTCGACCGTCCGGTTTGGGCAAGGTTTCGAGCACTGCGGCTCGGCGCCCCCACGCGAGGTAGAGGCACAGCGGAACAATCAGAAAGCCGTGGCTATAGGTTTCGGACCGCGCCCAAGAGAGAACCAGGGAATGGGCCGTTTCCCAATACAGAAAGAGGAGTCCGGCCAGCGCCAGGCCTGCGACCTTCAGCGCGCACCGCCATACATCGACAGGCTGCGCCGCGAGGGACCTGTTCCCGTCTTCGTTAGTGTCTGAGTGTGATGATGTTGTGGAGATTGCCATGCCCGATCAACTGTTGATGGCGGTCGAGTGCTTGTCGCGGAGGCCGAGTTTGGCTAGAAACTCATAGAGCGTGGGTCGCGTAAGTCCTAATTCCTGGGCCGCTCGCGTGATGTTGCCCTTGTGGCGAGCGAGCGCCGCTTTGATCATTTGGCGTTCCAGTACTTCGCGTGCTTCCCGCAAACTCTTCCCTGCATAGCCAGGCGCCGCAGCTTCCAACTCCAAATCGCCGCTCGTGATTTGTCGCCCCTCTGCCATGATCACCGCTCGCTGGATGCGATTCTCCAATTCCCGGACGTTGCCCGGCCAGTGATAGCTCTCGATCGCCTGCTGGGCCTGCCGGCTGAATCCGGTGATCTTTTTGCGTGCCTCTGCGCTGAAACGGCATAGAAACGCTTGCGCCAATAACAGAACGTCGCTTCCCCGGTCTCGGAGCGGAGGAATCGAGACCTCCACTCCGCAGAGCCGGTAGTAGAGATCCTCGCGAAACTTTCCTTCATGCATCGCTTTCCGCAAGTCCATGTTTGTCGCGGCCACGACGCGAACGTCGATATCCACCGTTTCTCTACCGCCGACTCGTTCGACTTGATTGTTCTGCAAGAAGCGCAACAACTTCACCTGGAGAGGCGGCGATAATTCCCCGATCTCATCCAAGAAGAGCGTTCCCCCGTGGGACATTTCGATTCGACCCTTACGCTGGGCATGTGCCCCTGTAAAGGCTCCCTTTTCATGCCCAAACAATTCACTTTCCAGCAGTGTCTCGGGAATAGCGCCGCAATTGATCGCCACAAAGGGCCCTTGTCTGCGCGAGCTTTGCCGATGGATGGCACGGGCGGCCAATTCTTTTCCTGTGCCGCTTTCTCCAAGAACCAGGACCGACACATTCGTATTGGCCACTCGCCTGATCAAGTCGAACACTTTCTGCATCGCCTCGCTGGACCCCAGAAACTCCTCGATCGGTCCCTGTGCCCGTTTCTCCAACAACGCTTTGTTGTCCCGTTCTAAGGCCGCCAAGTACTCCGCCCGCTCCAGCACGATCCGCAGAGCCTCAATGTGGATCGGCTTGGGAATAAAGTCATAGGCGCCCATTTCCACGGCCTTCAGGGCATTCACGCGCTCGCTGTTACCGGTGACAACGACGATCTTGGTCAATGGGTCAAGGGCAAGAAGCTGTTCCAGCGTGGCCAGCCCTTCCATCACGTCATCCACCGAAGGGGGGAGTCCCAAATCTAACGTCACCAACCCGGGATGTTCCTGCGCCATGACGTCGACAGCCGTGGTTCGATCACCGGCCTCACAGATCTCAAACCGATCCGAGAACGCCCACCTCATTTGTTCCCTGATATCTGGATCGTCTTCAACGATGAGCAATTTGGGCAGCGTGTGGTTTTCAGCTCCTGAATTTTTCATGCGTTTCGTCCCGGGTTTGGCGTTGAGAAACTTGACACCAGTGTAAAATCTCCGTACGCGCACTGTATCCCATCCACCGCACAAATCCGATTCCTCTCATGAGGGGGGCTACCCTCCTTCGAAAGCGGCTCACACACTATAGCTCGCCTATATGCTTCGAAATGGGATCGAACTATAGGGGATGGAGGCGAAGCTGCCATGATGATTGCAAAAGTCCAACAGGCAAGCTAAGCTGGCCAGCCGCGTTGCTCGGGGACGCATTGATCACGAATCGGTTGGAGAGGTGCGAGAGTGGCCGAATCGGGCGGTCTCGAAAACCGCTGTCGGGGCAACTCGACCGTGGGTTCGAATCCCACCCTCTCCGCCACAACTTGGCGCGACAGAAGCCGCTGGTTTGTTGACCAAATGGCAATGGCGCGCCAGTCGTACCCAAGGGCAACGAGTCTCCCTTTTCATGAAAAGGTGTCGCCTGGCGACAGTAATCACTTATAAAATTAGTTATAAGAGGGTGGATTCGAACGGGGGGATCGTGGGGGATACATTCCCCAGACGGGCAGTCGAACGAGGGACGGCGTGGGCGATTTCTCTCCCGCTTAACGAGAGACAGTCTCGGTCGACTGGTTGCCCTTCTGTAATGCCCTCCTCAACTGCACCATCGCCAACGTATCCCTGGCGCAGTATTTGAGTAGCGCCAAGCGGAGGCGTTCACGCTCGACCCAATCGGTTTCCTCGAACACCATCCGATAATAGGCCCTGGCCGCGGCCGCCCCATCTTTGATCTCAAGGTCCTGATAGTTGAGGTCAGGGACCATGGCGGGCAACACCTTTTTGATGGAATACGACCCGTTGAAGGAGGGGTGGTAATAGTGAGTCTTCACGACTTCGTACAGATCCCACAAGCGTGTGATGACTCTCTTTAACTCTCGACGTAGCGCAGGAACGGTCTCCGCCAACTGTTCCAACACAACCTGTTCGTACGCGGAATATACGCAGATACTGCCCTCGTCACCGAGCGAATCAAGCAGTGCTCGAACAAGCTCTTCGCGGGTATCTCTTGGCTCATTGGACAAATACTCGTAATGCACAAGATCACCGGGAACCCGTTCGATATGGTTGGACCATTGACTGGGGATCAGTTGATAGGGCCGTGTCCCCGCATACGGGGGCACCGCCGCCATGAAGGTCTCGAAATCGAGGTGGTGCACGGGATAGACGACAGATTCGAGGACCTGCTTCAGGGCATCACTCCTCCATTCCGTGTTGTTCTTGATCAGACGTTGGATCGGCAGCAGCCCGTCCGTGTCCGGGATCTCATCGATGGTCTGGATTCCGCGTCGGACAAAGCTCTGAATGGCCCGCTCACCGCCGGGAAGATAGTAGATCCAACGAGCCGGTTTATTCTTCGTGCAATAAGCCCAGAACGGACAGTCATAGGGGACATGACAGTGGCCGTTCGGCTCGATGTTCGGCGGCGACGGCTGATCCAACATATCGCGCATCGCGTGGAGTCGAGCCGGGATCTCCTCGCTACGGGCCTGGACCTGGCTGGTAATGTCCGCTAGTGTGAAGAGCTTTTCCAAATCCAGTGATCCGCCCGGAAACAGATACTGGGTGTTGACATGGAGCACTGCGGCAACTTCAACGGGTAACCCTGAGTCGCGCAAGACCCGCCACTGGATCGCAACATCGTCAAGATGGACTTCTTTCACTTTCGTCGACGACTTTACCTCGATGAGCCGCCATCCTTCCGCTCTCCCGTCATCGCGCAGGCGCTCGAGGACGTCGACGCGGACAAGAACCCCCTTCGACTGAAATGCCCCTTCGAAAATCGCAGGTACCGAATGATCATCAACAAGCTGGCGCGTGCGCGCCAAGGCATCGGTCGCATGCCGATAGTCGGCCTCGACGAGGACACCGCCCGGAAAGCGATGACGCGCCAGGGCTCCGACCGTTGCTCCCATCTCTAGGATGGCCTGAGCGGCCTCGTCCGGCTCCGTGGCAAGGTCAGGCTGATGTATCTCCAACCACAAGCGTTTCAAGCACTGCAATCCGGAAAGGTAACGGGACTTCGACAGTCGGTAGGGAGAAAAAGCAGCTTGGAGTGTCGAGTTCTCTGGGTCCGACATGGCAATAGTCAGGCTACCGGAGGTTTCGGGTAAAGTCCAGGCGCTTGGAAGCTCACCCACGGCAATCCCTTTTGTTTCTGATACCATAAGCAACCCATGGCCTCCCATCGGCGTGAAGTTCGCAAATCCGTCCTGACCTTGGCGCTCCCCGTCACGGTCAGCAGCCTGCTCCAGCGCGCCGAGGGCATCGTGGCCGTCTTCCTTGTGGGTGGACTTGGTGCCGCCTCGATTGCCGCCGTCGGGCTCGGCCAGTTGTTGGCGTTTATCGCCACGACACTGCTTTCCGGCCTTTCGGTTGGAGCCAACGTGATCATCGCTCAATTCTGGGGCGCCAAGCGGCAACACGAGGCCGGGGCAGCCGCCTCCCACTGTCTCGTCCTTGGTCTGGGAGTGTCTCTCGGCCTTGCCGCTGTTGGGATCACCCTGAATGGTCCCGCCATGGAGATCCTTGGGGCTGAACACACCGTGCGAGCGCTTGCCGTACCGTATGCGACACTCATTTTCCTGTTTATCCCGCTGACGCTTTTTCTCCAGATCCTCTCATCGATTCTCCAAGGAACAGGTGATACGCGCACACCCATGTACGCCATGGTTCTGGTCAACGCCCTTCACATCATCGTTGCGTACCCCTTGATCTATGGCCGCTGGGGAGCCCCGCAGCTCGGCCTACAAGGAGCGGCCCTCGCCGTTGGTGCTGCCGAAGCGATTGGAGTCGCGTACTTGGTTCGGAGATGTTGGTCCGTACTTCGGCCACTTCACAAGATCGACGGTGAGTTGCTTGCCACACTCTGGCGCCTGGGCGCACCGGTGTCAGGGGAGCGGATCACCCAGCAAGCCGGAGTGCTCTTCTATACCAAGATTGTGCTGCTGTACGGGACAATCTCCTATGCCGCGCATCAGGTGGGATTGTCGATCGAATCCTTTTCCTTTCTTCCTGGCTACGGGTTGGCTGTAGCCGCTGCGACGATGGTGGGACAAAGTATTGGGGCGGGCAAGTACGCGAGAGCGAAGCTCGAGAACTGGGAGGCCAATCGGATCGCGGCCGCGATCATGGCCACGATGGGAATCGTGTTCTTTTTCTTCCCCTATGGCCTCCTTCGCGCATTCACCCATGACGCAGCCGTAATCGCCTTGGGCACGCTGTTTCTGAAGATCGTGGCGCTCCTCCAAATCCCCCTTGCTCTCACGATGGTTCTAGCGGGATCCCTGCGGGGCGCCGGTGACACTCGATTCATTATGGTGGCCACCCTCGTGGGAATGTGGGTCGTTCGCGTTCCGATCGCCTGTGTGGCCGGACTCTGGTTCCAGGCGGAACTCATGTATGTCTGGTGTGCGATGATCGTGGACTGGACGATCAGGATGACCCTGCTCTTATGGCGCTATCGCACGGAGCAATGGAGGATGATCCAGGTCATACGATGACAAGACGGTCACAAGGTCGAAGTGCGGAGTCAGAAGCGTGTGGGATGTCATGGGAAACGCACAGCTTAACTTGATTCCTCCCGCTTCTCCCTTCACTTTTTCATAGAGGGCCTGGTATCCCGCCCAATGCCCTTGGTTATTTCGATCCGTCCGACTGACTTCACGTTGGCGCACAGATCACCCAGACCGGGGGTCACGAGACGGAAGGGGCCTCCCTGGGCCCTCGGCAAGGGCTGGCCATCCACTTCATAGATCAAGATGCCGTGCTCGACCGCCTGGATCACTGTTAGGCTCGCCGAGAATGTCCCGTCGTATGAGTGGAAGGTGACATGGTCCACCCCGATCGCGAGGGCCGGCACTTCCAGCACTCCCTTCATGCGGATACCTCTTCCCTTCATGTTCGGCATGAGCCGGCCGATATCCTCCACCTGATGTTCGGCCGGGAGCGCCGCGAGCGCCGCCCGATCGAGGGTGACCGGTTGAACGACCGCTCCTTCGATCCGGAGCACGTCCGGTCCCCTCCTTTCTTGTTCCGTGATCGCCTTGATCATGGCGGTCAACGCTTCGTTGACGGGCGTCGGAATGCCGATCTCGCGCCCGCGGCGGACGATATACCCGTTGAGGTAGTCGATCTCCGTCGGCCTGCCCGCCTTCCAATCATCGTACATGGACGTATGAATGTCTCGGAGCTCCTGAGTCCACTTCACGACCTTGTTCGCCATGTCCTCCGCCAACGGGACCTTCGATGCGGCGGCGACCGCTTTGACTTCTTCGACTATCTGCCGGATCACATTCAACATCTCCGGATGATCCAGCGCCTTGGCTACCCGGTCGTCGATCAAGACCGTGATCGGGTTGAACACGCAGTTCCAGCACATCTTCTCCCACTTGGCGCGACGGATGTCGTCGGACACATGGCACATCACTCCGGCATGTTTGAACAGCTCCGCGATCTTTGCGACACGCTCGCTCCGCTGCCCCATCAGCTCGCCGATACTGACCGTCCCCTTTTTGAAATGCTCGATGACGCCGGGTTCGGCGATCTTGGAATAGATGAAGGCCACGCCTCCAACCACACAATCCCGTTGAAGCCGAGCGATAATACGATCTTCCGTGTCGACTCCGTTCTGAAGGGTGAGAAACACCGTACGCTCCGTCAATACCGGCTCGAGTTGGATCTGGACCTCATCCAGATCGTATGCCTTGACGCCGAGGATAATCAGATCAGGTCGAGGCAGCTCCCGCGGGTCGCCAGCCGCCGGCGGCTTGACGGTGAAGGTTCCGGTGGCGCTCCGAATCGTGAGCCCTCGTTGCTTGATGGCCTCCAACGTTCTCGGTCTGAGCAAGAACGAAACTTTCAGGTTGGCTTTCGCAAGGTAGGCGCCGAAAAATCCGCCGACGGATCCGGCCCCGACTACCATGATCTGTTCCATAGCGCGTAACTCCCGACTTGGCTGTCACCGCTCGGCTAACAGGGTTCGCTCAGGCACCTGACAGCCATTTGCGTCCACGACCGGAGGAGGTCGTCCGAGTTTCGCAAGAGTAATGTACAATGCGGGTCGAAGCAACAGCCATGTCTTCCACTGGCGACATCGTACAAGTGCGCGCCGCGTTGAAGAACGCCCGTTCCGTGACCGTGCTGACGGGCGCCGGCGTTTCCGCGGACAGCGGCGTGCCGACGTTTCGCGGCGCAGAAGGACTGTGGAAGAATTTTCGCGCGGAAGATCTCGCGACCCCGGAAGCCTTCGCGCGGGATCCACGCCTGGTTTGGGAGTGGTACAACTGGCGGCGAGAATTGCTCGCAACCAAACAACCCAATCCGGCGCATTACACCGTTGTGCGAATGGAACGACACTTCCCGCAGTTCTGGCTGATTACCCAAAACGTCGACGGCCTGCACCGCGCCGCCGGCTCGCAGCGGCTCTCGGAAATTCACGGCAATATCTGGATGGTCCGCTGCACTGCCTGCGGCAAGGTGACCGAAAACCGCGAGGTGCCGATTCCGATCCTTCCTTATTGCCGCGCCTGCCAGGGGCTATTGCGCCCCCACATCGTGTGGTTCGGAGAATCCCTTGCGGAGGCCGATCTCCAAATAAGTTACGACTCGCTTCGAGCCTGCGATGTCTGCCTTGTCATCGGCACCTCCGGTGTTGTCTATCCAGCGGCAGGGTTCGCGGCCGTCGCGAAAGGAGCCGGGGCCTTTGTGACGGAGATCAACCTGGACGCAACAGTCAACTCCCCTTTGGTCGACATCTCGCTGCAAGGACGGGCCAAGGACATCGTCCCGTTACTGTTGGAGAATTGACAGGAGCGGCAAGAGTTCTTCCAGCGTCCGGATGCAACCGGCCTCGGTCAGGTTGCTGCCGTGGCGGTCGAGCAGGAGGCCCGTTAGACCGGCCTGCCTCGCCCCTTCTACGTCATCCTTGATACTATCCCCGACATGGATCGCCTCCTTCGGGTCCACGGCGTGTTTCTCCAATGCCACGTGAAAGATCCGCGGTGACGGCTTGGCAGCACGGGCCAAGCTGGAAATGGTCACCGTGTCGAAGTAACGTTGGAGCCCCAACCCACGCAGGACGGTGAACAGTCTCGAATCAAAGTTCGAGACGATGCCGAGTTCAAATCCGGCTTGTTTGAGATGCCCCAAGACCGCCTCGGTTTCGGGGAACAACGTCCAACAGGCCGGCCCGTCAAACGCCTGGAAGACATCGTCGAAGAACTCGTCGAACCGGTCGAACATGCCCACACGGTAGAACACATTGTGGACGACGTCGAACCACCACAACCGCTCGCACTGTTTAATCTCAGTCGGCTCCGTCGCCGCAAAAACGGGTGGCGGCGCTTCGGCGAACGCGCGCCGGAAGGATTCCCGAACCGCTTGTTGTGAGTCAGGCCGGCGCTTGAATCCATGCTTTTCGGCAAATTCCACGTAGAGATCCTCGACCGAGCCCTTCACTTGAAAGAGCGTCCCTGCTGCATCGAAGAACACCGCTCGAACACGTGTGTTCATGATTTGATTGCTTGCCCCAAGGCTAAGATCAGATGCAAGGTTTTACACCTAGAGTCTCACCCCTGTCTGCTCGCGCAGTACCGATTGGCAGTTTCGTTGACAAAGGGGGGACCCTTTGCTAGCTTACGATCGTCCAATAAAATTGGTGACTTAGGTGCCCACCACCATCTTTATTGTGGATAGCAGTCCCGCCGTCCGACGGATGGTCGAACAGATCTCAACACCCCAAGGGTATGAGGTGGTTGGGTTCAGCGACGGGCCCACGGCCCTGGACGCAGCCAGACGCCAGACGCCTAACGTGATCATCGTAGACTATCATCTCGAAAACATCACCTTCTCCGGGTTCTGCAAGGAGCTTCGTAAGCATGACAGCCTCGCCGACACCCAGATTGTCTCGTTGGTCAATCCGGCAGACGGTCCCGATGAGGACCGCCTGCGTTCCCTCGGTGTGAAAGCGTGTCTTCGCAAGCCCTTCCAATCAGAGCATCTAGTAGATCTCATCAAGGATCTCCAGGAAGAGCAGGAACGGCACGGCACGGCTCGTACCTCCAAGCGACGCTCCTGGCCTCCCACGTCGTCAGCCACCGACACGGAGGAGGACGAGGAGCTTACCGATGTCTCCGGGCATCATGATGACCAAGCGGAACCAGAGGACGTGATGATTCCCGAGCCTGCGGCCGTATCGTGCGAACCGCCCGTGAGTGAACCCGTCCCAGCCCAGAGATCTCAGGTTGATACTGCGACAGAGGGGGCGGTCCCGGCGGGGAGCCGACCGGACAGGGCCGGACCATCTGAGACCGAGCCGCAGAACCGAGACGCGCGTCCTGACTCGATCGCGAAAGAAGTGGCCGATCGGCTTCCGGACCTTGTGGCCAAAACGGTTCGGGCTCAGCTGTCCGATGCCCTTCATTCCGACCGATTGAAGGGAACCCTCTGCGAGGCATTGAGAGAAGCCGTAAAGCCGTTCGTCCAGGAGCAATTACAGCGCATCGTTCGCGATGCGCTGCCTGACATGCTTGAGCCACTGGTCCGAGAAGCGGTGGACCAACTCTGTTGCGAGGCCGCCGAGTCAGGCGTCCGCAAGCATCTGCCGGACGCGGTGCGCGAACAACTCGGCTCGATGGACCTCCTCGTC
>CAZZPI010000034.1:0-11314 GCA_964655865.1 uncultured Nitrospiraceae bacterium | reverse complement strand
AAAATGGATCACGACCTTCAACGGGCGAAGCGGGATCGGAGCCGTATCGAATACTACTTCACGTGCTCCCCATCCCTGCCCTTGTATGTCTTCGAACACAACCCGCAAGTCGATCTCATCACGTATCTTGACGCCGATTTGTACGTTTATTCCGATCTCACACCGGTGTTCAATGAGATCGGCGAACACTCTGTCGCCATCATCGCTCATCGATTCCCCCCGCAGTTGGCCGCGTGGGAGCGCTATGGCATCTACAACGTCGGGTGGCTTTCGTTCAAGCGTGATCCGTCGGCCCTGTCGTGCCTTCGGTGGTGGCGAGAGCGGTGCCTTGAGTGGTGCTACGACCGCTGCGAAGACGGGCGTTTCGCCGATCAAAAATACTTGGATGACTGGCCGAGCCGTTTCAGCCGTGTCGTCGTCTTGAGCCACAAGGGGGCGAATTTGGCTCCCTGGAACCTTGCGAATTATTCGATTCGAGCGGAGGGCGACACAGTCTGGGTTGATGAGGACCCGTTGATCTTCTATCACTTTCACGGGCTCAAAAGGATCGGAGCCTTTGTCTACGATCCCAGGCTGGTGGGTTACCAGACCAGAGCGTCCAGCGTCGTTCGGCGCAGCATCTATGGCCCATACCTGCGAAGACTTGCGATCCTGTCGAGATCGCTACCGTGCGCTGCTTCGAAGGGCATCCTGCGAACCAGCATCCGCGATGTCGCACATGCACCTCACATCTCAGGCTGGCTGTCTCAAGAAGCCGCACGCTGGCGTCGCCTGGCGGAAGGCATCATGAATCAGGAATACATTGTGATGGTCCATGGCCACGTGTTCTAGCTCAACCTTTACGAGCCGTCGTAGGATCACGCTCGTCCTTCTCACGGTCGGCCTCGGCGTCGGTGGAACCGAACGACACGTTGTCGAATTGGCATCGCGTCTCGATGGGCATACGTTCGACGTCACGGTGTGCTCGCTCAAGCCCGGAGGCCGATCGGCCGAGGAGCTCCGCAGTCGTGGCGTCCGCGTGGTGACCTTCGGGGGAACGGGCAAACTGGACGCGAGGGTGTTGTTCCGGCTCTGGCGATTCCTCCGCCGGGAACGTCCGCAGGTCATTCAGGCCTTTTTGATTTTTGCGAATGTGGCGGCGCGCATTGTCGGACGCCTGTGCAAAGGGGTTCGCATCATTTCCTCCTATCATGACGAGATGGTCGACGAAGGGTGGCTGATCAGAATGGTCGATCGCCTCACGGTCAAGTGGACCGACGCCATCGTCTTTTGCTCGGAAGCGGTTCGCCGATCCGTCTCCTCCCGCGTCGGAGGCAATGCGAATCGATACAGCACGATCTACTTTGGGGTCGATACGGCCAAGTTCTCCGGTGCGGCGGTGGCGACTCGGGCTGAGATGGGACTGCGAGGAGAGCACCCGGTCATCGGAACCGTCTGTCGGCTGGTTGAGCCGAAGAAGGGCCTGCGCGTGCTCCTGGAGGCCGTGGCGCACATGAAACAGCATGCGCTCTCGCCCGAGCGGCAACTTCTGATCGTCGGGGACGGTCCGGCCAGGGACTCGCTACAGGCCATGAGCGAGCACCTCGATCTCGCGGGATCGGTCGTATTTACAGGGATGCGTCATGATGTTCATCGGCTACTCCCTCTGCTTTCCGTGTTCGTGCTCCCTTCGTTGTACGAGGGGTTCGGCATCGCCATTTTAGAGGCGATGGCCGCCGGGGTGCCGGTCGTGGCCACGAGGGTCGGCGGGATTCCCGAATTCGTGATCCATGAAGACACGGGTTTGCTCGTGACTCCGGGGGATCCGGAAGAATTGGCTGCCGCGATTCACAAGCTCTTGGCCTCCCCGGAACAGGCCGAAGGCATGGGCCGGCGGGCCCGGGCGCTTGTCCGAAAGAAGTTCCGCATTGATTCGATCGTCAGGCAACACGAACGCTTGTACGAGACCTGCTTGAACCGCGGGGTCGACATCGTGCCTCGTCTCGTGAAGCGCCATTCAACCTTACCGATTCAGTGAACGCAGACGCCGATGCTGCTCTACGCCTTAACGTTCATCCTGGCTCTGCTCTTTGCCCTATACGGGGTTCCCATCGCCAGTCGCGCCGCCCTCAAGTACGGCATCGTCGATGCGCCAGACGGTCGGCTCAAACGACAACAGGAGCCCGTTCCGTATTTCGGAGGGCTGGCCATCTACCTCGCGTTTCTCATGAGTGTGGCGTTCACGTTTGAGTTTCGTCACGACGTCCTCGGGATCATTCTGGCCGGGACCATCGTCGTGATGCTTGGGCTGATCGACGACTTCGGCGTGTTGACTCCGGCGACGAAACTGGCCGGGCAACTGCTGGCCGTGTTTGTACTGATCAAGAGCGGCATACGGATTGAGATCGCAGCCTGGCCCGACTGGCTGGATCTCGTGCTCACGATCTTCTGGATGGTCGGGCTGATCAACGCGTTCAACCTCCTCGACATCATGGACGGCCTTTCCGCGGGTGTGGGGGCGGTCAGCGCCGTGAGCCTTCTGGCAGTGGCGTTGCTCCAAGGAGATCAAACGATCGCGGTCATGTTGTCCGCGCTCATCGGGAGCCTCTTGGGCTTTCTTCGGTACAACTGGCGGCCGGCGAAGATCTATATGGGCGATACCGGCGCCATGTTCATCGGTCTGCTGCTCGGGGCCATGACGATGATCGAAAAGTACCCCAGCGAACATCCGTTGTCCCTGCTAACCCCCGTGTTCATTCTCGGCGTGCCGATCTTTGACACGCTGTTTGTGATGTTCATCCGTCATCGGCGCGGGCTTCCCGTGTTCTGGGGGAGCCCGGACCATATCGCGATCCGTCTCCGACACTGGGGGCTCACGGTGCCCCAAGTCGTCGTGATCAGTTATCTCGCCACTGCCGCAACCGGTGGGTTGGGGCTCCTGGTCATGGAGATCTCAGCAAGCGCCGCCTTGGTTCTAGTCGTGGGGACGGCGGCCTTCTTTGGGGCGGCCGCGCTCTTCTTGACGCGCGTCGACATGTCGAAATACCTCTCGGCCTCCTCGGCACAACCTGCGACGGCCGGATCGGTCGAGCGAACGAGTCTTCCATGATTGTGATCGTCGGAGCCGGATTAGCCGGTCTCAGCACCGCCTATCATCTGCGCGACCTGCCCTACCGGGTGTTCGAGAAAGAGCAGGAGGCGGGAGGGCTGTGTCGGTCGTATCAGAAAGACGGCTTCACCTTCGATTACACGGGTCATCTCCTGCACTTCAGACAACCGGAGATCAAGACGTTGGTGGAGCAGTTGTTGGCGGGCCAGCTCGTGCGGCACGCGCGCCGTTCGTTCATTTACTCGCACGAGACGTACACCGAGTATCCCTTTCAAGTGAACACCTGCGGGCTCCCTCCACACGTCATTCGGGATTGCCTGATCGGTTTCATCACGACTCTGACTCAGCCGAAGGGGGCGTCGCGTGCCAAGGCGCGAACCTTCAAGGAGTGGATCCTCGACAACCTCGGCGAGGGCATCGCCGAGAATTTCATGGTTCCCTTCAACGAGAAATTGTGGCAGGTCGATTTGGATGACTTGACGTCCGATTGGGTGTCTTGGCTCATCCCGAAGCCCGAATTGCGCGACGTGGTGAACGGGGCCTTGGGAATCAAGGACAAGGCGTTCGGCTACAATCCATCGTTTCTCTACCCGGTCAACGGAGGCATCGCCGTAGTCCCTCGGGCATTTCTTCCCCAGGTCGCACCCGTGGCCTGTGAGACCGAACTGGTCGAGGTCGACACGGTGAAGAGAAAAGCCGTCTTCCGAGACCCGCAGCAATGCCAACGGGTGGAATCCTACGATGTTCTCGTGTCAACGCTGCCAATTCCCGAATTGGTGAAGCGGTGTCCCGATCTGCCCAGGGGGGGGAAGGAGGCAGCACAGGGCCTCCGATGGGTCTCGGTGTCCAACGTCAATTTGGGGGTTGGACGCCCCAACGTGTCGGACAAGCATTGGATCTATTTCCCGGAGAAGCAGTATCCCTTCTACCGGGCCGGCTTCCCAATGAACTTCTCGCCGCAGTTGGGGCAGCCCGGCTGCAGCTCCTTGTACGTGGAAATGTCCCATCGACCGACGGAGCCTCTCTCACCCGCGCACGCCATCGACCTGGCGAGACATGGACTCGAGCGGGCCGGTCTCCTCACCCCGCAGGATCGTCTCGTCGTCGCGGATGTGAAGGACATCCACTACGCCTACGTGCTCTTCGATCAGCATCGCGCTCGCGCGGTGCCGCAAATCCTGACGGAGCTGGAGCGTCGCGGCATCTATTCCATCGGACGGTATGGCCGGTGGGAACACACCTCGATGGAAGACGCGATAGCCCAGGGCCGCGGCCTCGCCCAACGTCTGCAAACTTTGTATGCGGCCGAGGCACGCAAGACGGCGTGACGCACCATGCCGACCGTGTGCCATGTCATCACCAAGCTCGAGCTCGGCGGGGCCCAGGAGGTGGCCCTCTATGCCGCGTCCCACCTCGACCGGCGGCGCTTTCACGCGGTGTTGATGACAGGACCGGGAGGCCTGCTTACGGACGAAGCTCGAGCGGTCCCTCATCTCGACCTCAGGATCATTCCCCACCTCCGTCGTGAGATCCGGCCCCTTCACGACCTATGTGCCCTCATCGAGTTAGTCCGATCCTTCAGGGCCCTACGACCCGCGATCGTGCATACCCACAGCTCGAAGGCCGGCATCCTGGGGCGGTGGGCCGCCTGGCTCGCCGGCGTGCCGGTCGTCATCCACACGATCCATGGTTACGGTATCACTCCATCCCAGGCCCCCTTGGTGCGGTGGTTATTGGTGCTGGTTGAGCGGCTGACCGGATGGCTCACCACACAGTGGGTCAGCGTCTCACAGGCTGACGCAATCCAGGGGCGTCGATGGAAGCTCTTCACACCCGATCGCGTCTCAGTCATTAGGCCGGGTATCGATCTCACGCTGTTTACCAAGCCCCTCACGGCGATTGCGCGCCGAGATCTGCGCCGGGCGCTGGGTGTCGGGCCCAATGACCTGCTCGTCGGCACGGTCGCCTGCCTGAAGCCGCAAAAAGCACCGTTGGATTTTCTCGCCGTGGCTCGTCGGGTGTGCGAGCGGTACACATCGGCGAAATGGGTGCTCGTCGGCGACGGAGAGCTCCGTCCGCAAGTGGAGGAGGCAATCCGTGACGCCGGATTGACCGACCGTGTTAGGCTCTTGGGATGGCGTCGAGACATTCCCGAGCTGATGCAGGCGTTCGACGTGTTTCTCCTGACGTCCCATTGGGAAGGCTTGCCGCGAGTCCTCCTGGAGGCCCGCGCAGCGCGCTTGCCGGTGGTGGCGACGAGGGTCGGCGGCGCGTCTGAGGCCATCAAGGACGGCAGCCATGGCTGGCTTGTCGAGATGGGAGATGTCGTCGGAATGACCGAGCGTGTCTGTGAGGTCTTGTCAGATTCCTCGTTTCGTGCGAGAGTGCGGGCGTCAGCCGCCGATTTACCCGAGGAGTTCGACATCCGGGTGATGGTCCGGCAGTATGAGCAGCTCTACGCGAGATTGACGTCGCCGTCCACGACGTCGGCGGACCAGGCGACGCTCCGCACGGGCGACGTCAGCCCCTCGCGGGAAGGAGTTCAGCGTTGAAGGTACCGTTACTGGATCTGAAACCGCAGTTTCAGTCGATCAAGAGCGAGATCATGCAGGTCGTAGAAACGATCTGTGATGAGCAGGGTTTCATCCTGGGGCCGCGAGTGGCGGCGCTCGAGCAGGCCGTCGCGCGCTATGTTGGGAGCACGCACGCCGTCGGGGTGGCTTCGGGCAGTGACGCCTTGCTCTTGTCCTTGATGGCCCTCGGCGTCAAGGCCGGCGATGAGGTTATCACGGTGCCGTTCACGTTCTTCGCGACGGCCGGGGCTATTTCTCGACTCGGGGCCAAGCCGGTGTTCATCGACATCGAACCGGATTCCTTCAACATGAACCCCGCTTTGTTGGAACCTGGCATCACGAAGCGTACCAAGGCGATCATTGCAGTTCATCTCTTTGGTCAGTGCGCGAATATGGAGGCCATTAACGACGTCGCGCGAGCGAAGACGATCGGCGTGATCGAAGACGCCTGCCAGGCGATCGGGGCGGCGCGACACGGGAAGAAGGCCGGTGTGTTTGCCCAATCGGCCTGCTTCAGCTTCTTTCCTTCCAAAAATCTCGGCGGGTTCGGAGACGGCGGCATGGTGACGACCGACGATCCGGAGCTGGCCGAGTCGATCAGTATGTTGCGGGTCCATGGCAGCCGCGTCCGCTATGTCCATGAGGCCATCGGGATCAACAGCCGCCTGGACGCGCTGCAAGCGGCTGTGTTGTCGGTGAAGCTCAAGTACCTGGATCAGTGGGCACAAGCGAGGCGACGCAACGCGGCGCGGTATGAGGCGCTCTTCGCCCAGAAGAACCTGAGGGACCGCGTCAGGCTCCCCGTGACGCAGCCGGGGAATTTCCATGTGTTCAATCAGTTCACGGTTCGGGTCCAGAACCGTGACGACCTGCGTGCGCACCTCACTTCCAAAGGAGTGGGGACGGAAATCTACTATCCGCTCCCCATGCATCTCCAGAACTGTTACCGCAATCTCGGGTATCAGAAAGGGGCGTTTCCTGTCTCGGAACGGGCCGCCGAGGAGGTCCTGTCCCTTCCGATTTATGCCGAGCTGACCGAGGCTCAGCAACAGTATGTGGTCGACAGCATCGCCGAGTTCTATCGGACACAGTGACAAGGCCGGTGGCTCGCGCCCCGGAAAGGTCCTGATGGGCAATTCCGGAGTGTAGGGCCTATTGTCTTGGTACTTGGTTCAAATGAAGCGGAGGGCCAGGTCGAGGTCGTTGATGAGCCGCTCGGCACCCTCATGCACCCTCATATGGAACGAAGGGAAGGTCGTGATGGAGAAGCGGGTGCTGTCGATTCTCGGGGTCTTGGCGATCGGGAGCGGAGTGGTGCAGGCTGGGGAGCTGACGCCTCGCGAGATCTATGAGAAGGCTTCCCCGGCGGTCGTCATGGTGATGGGACACCCGGCGGCTGGGGCACGAGGCAGCGGCGGCACCGGCTCGGTTGTACAAGCGGACGGCCTGGTTCTTACCAATGCGCATGTCGTGATCGACGAACGAACGGGCCAACCCTTCTCTCGGATCAACGTGTACCTCAAGCCCCCACGGGTAACGGGAGATACGACCAAAGATCTGGCGAAGGGCTATCGCGCCAGGGTCCTGTCCCATTCACAGCCGCTCGATTTGGCCCTGCTGAAACTCGATGGGGCTCCGGATGGGCTTGCCGTGGTAGAGCTCAGCGAGTCCGACCGAACACAAATCGGAGATCGAGTCGTGGCGATCGGCCATCCGGAGCAGGGCGGGCTCTGGACCCTCACGACCGGCGTGATCAGCGCGGAATTCGAGAACTTCAACGGCGTGCCCGGCAAGCATGTGTTCCAGACGGAAACGGGCCTCAATCGCGGGAACTCCGGGGGACCGCTCCTGGATGGACAAGGACGGATGATCGGCGTGAACACGGCGATCGCGCGCGTGGCGCCCGACGGGCTTCCGATCACCAGCATCAGCTTTTCTCTCAAGTCAAGCGTCGCCAAGAAATGGCTCCGGGACCAGGGTGTGGCGCCTTCCTCGACCGCCGCGGTGGCACCGGCCCTGGCGCCATCCCAGACGCCCGCAGCTGGCGCGTCCCCAGCCTTGCCACCTTCTGTCTCAGCCGCTCCATCACATTCTCAGAGACCGCCGAGCCCTCCTCCGGCGCAAATGCAGGCCCCTCCGCCCGCGCGACCGTACAATCTCGATAGACTCCTCAGCGAACGAAACAAGGCCGAAGCCGATCTCGAAGACATGATGAGAGATATGCGGGGGAAGTTCCAGGGACGATGAGAGGCCCTCTTCGAAGAGCATCTTCTCCGCCTGCATCCTAATTGCTTCCGTCCTCTTCTCGCCTCCATGCAAGCCTGGTCAGTAGCGCACGTTTCTGTCCACGGTGAACAAGATTGCCATTCGAGGCCGCTCGCATGAACGCTCGCCCTTGAACTCTCATTAGCGTCTTCTAATCCGAGCTGATCGAAATCCGATCACCTGTTGTGCGGCGTCGGGTGGGCTACGGGTCCCCGCACGTCGGAGCGCTCGTAGAAGTACCTGTCCTCTCGCGGGTGGCGACGTTCACGCCGGCGTTCCCGTGCAAGAGCTGCCTGCGCTGTGCATCATGTGCACAACCCAGAGATTAAAAATCGGTTAGGGCTTAAGGTACAGGCCTTGCTCAAACTCTCGGGTAGCTATGGAAGCCCCGTCCACCAGAAGCGCGTCCAGAGCCTGTGGTCTCCTGCTTGGAGCGACCGCTGCCTTGGTCATGGGGATCTTTGTCGTCGACCTGTGGCTTCCGTTGGGTGTGGCCGCGCCGGTGCTGTACGTGATCCCGGTGCTTCTGGCTTCATGGGCGAAGCGTCGGCTGGCGCTCCCCACGGTGGCGATAAGCGTGAGCGCTTTGACCCTGGTGGGAATCATGACAGAGCCTGCCGCGGTGATCCCCTCCTGGGTCGTGGTCTGGAATCGGGCCATGGCCCTGTTGATCATCTGGATCACCGCCGTCCTCTGCGTGCGCAGACAACGAAGCGAGGAGGCCGTGCGACGGATCTGCAAGGGGATTGAACGCGAGGTGGCCCAACGAACGGCGGATTTGGAGCAGGCGATTCGGGAACTGGACGCCTTGCGCACGGAAGCCTTGGCGCGTCTGGGGACGGTGATGCAATCCTCGGACGATGCGATCGTGGGGCTGACGCCGGAGGGCATGATCGTCAGTTGGAATGAAGGAGCGGAACGCATCTATGGGTATGGCGCCGAGGAAATCACCGGCCAATCGGTCGGGGCGCTACTGCCGACAGACAGACGCCGGGAATTCCGGCAGATCCTCCGACGTGTCCGGCGAGAAGGGCGCCTTCGCAACTTCGAAACGGTGCTGGTCAAGAAACACGGGAAGAAGATCGACGTCTCCTTGACCATCTCGACGGTCAAGGATGAAGCGGGAAAGGCCATCGGTATCCTCTCGATCGCGCGCGACGTGACGAAGCGCAAGCGCATGGAAGCCGAGTTGCGGGAGAGTGAAGCTCGGTTCCGCATGCTCGCGGATACGGCGCCCGTGATGGTCTGGATGTCGGCGCCGGAGAGCGGGTGCACGTTCTTCAACAAACGTTGGCTCGAGTTCTGCGGGCGAACGATGCAAGTGGAGTTAGGAGACGGCTGGCTGTCCGGCGTTCATCCGAACGACCAAGCGCGTTGCAAGGAAACCTATCGCGTGGCCATGCAAAACCGTCAGCCATTTACGATGGAATACCGCCTCCGGCGCAAGGACGGCGTCTACCGATGGGTGGTCGACACGGGGGTGCCGCGTGTCGACGAGGACGGCGTGCTGGTCGGCTATATCGGGTCGTGCATCGATCTGACCGAGCGCAAGGAAATGGAAGATGAGTTGAGGAAGACGGTCAAAGAAAAGGAAAGCTTGTTGCGGGAGGTCCATCATCGCGTCAAGAACAATCTACAAGTCATCTCGAGCTTGCTCAACCTGCAGGCCGCCTCCATCAAGGATCCGCAGATCGTCCAACTCTTCAGGGAGTGCCAAGTCCGGATCTCCTCTATCGCGCTCCTGCACGAGACCTTGCATCGGTCCAGCGATCTCTCGTGGATCAAGATGGGCGAGTATTTCCACACCCTGACCCGTCACCTCTTCCGATCCTATGGGGTCGATCCGCAGGCCATCCGTCTTGACGTGCAGGTCGACGACATCGAGTTGGATATCGACACCGGAGTCACGTGCGGTCTCATCGTGGACGAGCTCGTCTCGAACTGCCTCAAGCACGCCTTCGGTCGCGGGGTCAAGGGCCATATCGGGATCGAGCTGCATCGCAACCAGGATGGATCCTACATGCTGAAGATCGCGGATGACGGGGCGGGAATTCCCCGAGACGGCGTGCTGAGCAACCCGGACTCGTTGGGGCTCGATCTGGTCACGCTGCTGGTGGAAAAGCTGGAGGGAAGCACGAAAGTGGAGAGCGGCAAAGGGACCGAGTGGACGATCACCTTCTATCCGCTCCATTACAAGGAAAGGATGTGATCGCGATGAAACACGCCCACATTCTCGTGGTGGAAGACGAACCGATCGTCGCCAAGGATATTCAACACAGTCTGCAGCAGTTGGGGTATCGCGTGCCGGCGACCGTGGCGTCCGGTGAAGACGCCCTGAGAAAAGCCGTCGACGCCAAACCCGATCTTGTTCTGATGGACATCGTGCTCAAAGGGAGCATGGACGGCGTCCAAACGGCTCAATGGATCCAGCGCCGCATGGACGTGCCCGTGGTCTACCTCACGGCATTTGCCGACGAGGAGACACTGGAGCGAGTGAAGACGACCTCGCCGGCGGGCTACGTCCTCAAGCCGTATCAACCGACCGAACTGCGGACGACGATCGAGTTGGCGCTGCACCGGGCGGAAAGCGACCGGCACTTCAAAGTAACGATCCGGTGGTTCGCCACGACCGTTCGATGCATGGGGGATGCGATCATCTCGACCGATCGCGGCGGACGGGTGACCTACATGAATCCGGCCGCGGAACGCGTGACCGGCTGGACCCAGGAAGAGTCGAAGGGCAGGGATCTGACCACGCTGATCGTGTTCGCGGAAGAGGGGCCGTTCCAGACGGTCGAGAACCCCGTCGCCAAGGCGATGTACGAATCGCGGCTCATCCGCCTCGGCTGCATGCAACTGAGGGTTCGCGAAGGAATGAGCAAGACGATCGAAGGGACCATCGCGCCGGTGATCAACGACGCCGGCACGGCGATCGGCACAGTCGTCGTCTTTCGTGAAGCCGCCGGCGAGGAGCCCTCGGACTCGCACGCGCCGCCGCCCAGCCATCCGGAGACGTTTCAGGCCGATCCTCGGTTGGGCCGGGCCGCCGGCATCATCAACCTCTGCGCCTGGTGCAAACGGGTGCCGGATGCGTCCGGGCAATGGTACGACCTCGAGACGTTTATCAGCGAACACTCATCGCTGCAGTTCAACGGTGGACTCTGCCCGGACTGCATGAAGCGATGGTTCACTCAGGGCTGAGCCTCGTGTCTCGACTAAGTCAGCTAGCCGGTCATTCCGCGATGAACTGCTTCGTCTCGTCGAGGTGTTTTTTGCAGGTAGGCCATGAAGGGGGTGCCGCCCGTGCCGACGGCGGTCGAGTTCGCGCTGCATCGGGCGGAAAGCGACCGGCACTTCAAAGTAACGATCCGGTGGTTCGCCACGACCG
>CAZZPI010000033.1:0-11349 GCA_964655865.1 uncultured Nitrospiraceae bacterium | reverse complement strand
CGTAACTCACCGCGTCCCACAGTTTCCCTTCCTGGGAACTGCGATCGCTCGTTCGGACGTTGCGCAACGAACGCTGAAGCGCCAACAAGGGCTCGTAGGAGCGCCGGTCCGGTATTTGGCCCAAGGCCCAGACCACTTCGGTCTTGAGCGCGAGATCGTCGGTGTTCAGGGCGTCGAGGAGCGGAGGGATGACGCTCGCATCCCCATGCAGGGCTCCCAGCTTCCCGAGCGCCTTGGCCGCCGCAATTCTCATTTCTGTCGATCCTGTCTTCAACATCTCCACCAGGGCGATCACGCTCTGCTGGTGGCCGATGTTGCCCAATGCCAAGGCCGCCGCCGCAGCCACCGAGGAGTCGGGATCTTTGAGCGACGACACCAGTTGCGGAGCCGCCTTCTCCGAGAACATTTCCCCCAAGAGCGAGATCACCCTGGCTTTGCGGGCCGGAGGAGACTTCGAATCGGCAAGCACGGTGAGCAGCCGGTCCTCCTGATTCCAATCGGCGGTCAACCGGACGGGGAAATCGTACGCCTCCAATCGAAGCCGAAGCTGATCGAGGGCGTAGAGCCCAGGATCTTCGGCCTTGGCCTGGGCGGCGGCCTGAATGGCGTCGACGAAGTCGGTCCGGACTTCCTTTTTCCACTGGGTGCTCTTGCCGTTCAGAAAATACGTCAGTTGACAAGCCGGTCCCTTCCATGCCCGCAGGGGGGAATCGGGCAGATCCGCATCGCCGCCGGAAGACGTCGTGCCTTCCCACACCTTACGCTGCTCGCACTTCATCTTGACGTGCACGTCGTGCGGCTGCGCGTCGTCGGTCGTGACCGTATATCCGAGCTCTTGCAGCCGGCGCGTGGCCATGTCCTCGATCCAGCGCGCGTCGACCTGCCCCCTATCCGTCAATGCTAGCGCCTCCAGATAGATCCGTTGGATTTTTTGGAGTTGTTCTTTTTGCTGCGGCGTCAGAGATTCCCGCCGAGCGTCGGCTTCGCTCCCCATTCCCCACATCATCAGCAGTACAGTGACCACGAGGAGTCGTTTCATAACCGTGCCTCCAGCCTCAAGACCCTCGATCGTCGGCACATGCGTAACGAATCACTCTACCCAAGGCACACGGATCGTTGCAAGGGTCGTCGGCGCGCCAGTATAATCGCGCCATGCTGGCTGGACATCGGGTCTCTTTCTTGGGCGGTGGCAACATGACGGAGGCCTTGATTCACGGCCTGTTGGAGTCCGGCACGGCGAGGCCTGAGCAGGTCATCGTTACCGACATCGCGGCGGACCGGCGCGACTATCTCAAGAGCCGATTTCACGTCAGCACATCGTCGGACAATCGCGAGGCCGTCTCCCAGGCCGAGATCGTGGTCCTGGCGGTCGAGCCCCAGGTTCTCGATGGGGTGTTGGCCGAGATCCAGTCCGGCTGCTCGCCGAACCATCTGCTGGTTTCCGTCGCCGCCGGTTACCCGATCGCCCGCATCCGGCGACAGCTTCCTCACGTTAATCGAATCGTCCGTGGCATGCCCAACACGCCGAGTTCGGTCCGGGCCGGCGTCACTGCGCTTGCATGGGCTCCCGGGCTGCCTGAAGCGGATCGGCAGGTTGCGCGCTCGCTGTTCGAACCCGTCGGTGTCGTCGTGACGGTCGAGGAGCGCTTGATGGACGCCGTGACCGGTCTAAGCGGCAGCGGGCCCGCCTTTGTCTACGTGATGATCGAGGCGCTCGCCGACGGCGGGGTGAAGGCCGGGCTTCCGCGGGCCACCGCTGAGCTGCTGGCGGCTCAGACGGTTGCGGGCGCCGCGCGTATGGTCATCGAAACCGGCGACCATCCGGCTCGACTCAAGGACCGTGTGGCCTCGCCGGGCGGCACGACGATCGCGGGTCTGCACGAGATCGAGAAAGGACGCTTGCGCGCCGCTCTGATCGCGGCGGTCGAGGCGGCGGTTCTGCGGTCGCAACAATTGGGGCAGGAATAAACGGTCTTTACGGCGACACGCCGGTGATGCAGCGTATCGCCCAGGAAGGGAGTGACTTGTGCAATATTGGGTGAAAGTGGTGTTCGTCGATAACCAGGAACTGATGGTCAAAGACGCCGTTCGTCATACGATCAGCGATGACATGGAGGTCCTTGAAGTCGATACTGCCAGAGTAGTGTTCATCATTCCCCTGATGCAGCTCAAATACGTGTGCTGCGATGCCACGGTGTTCGCCTCGAAGAAGCCCGGCTGATCGCCTCACCTCGACCTGCTCCTCGACTTCTCATTCGGGAACGAACTCGACGAAGTACTGGCGCGCCAGAAAGCCATGTTCATGCAGCAGGCGATAGCCCGCTTGTCTCATCTCTTGGATGACTCGATCGCGGGGCACGAGATGCTCTTTCGGGAACCCCAGCTCGCCGGACCGTTCATCGTGATAAAAATCCACGATCGCAATCCGGCCGCCGGCTCGCAGCGCGCCCTTTAAGTTCTTGAAATAGCGAGTTCGATCCTCAAGGTGGTGATACGTGTTGGACAGGAAGATGAGATCGACGGATTGGAGCGGCAACTTCGGGTCGTCCGGCCTCGCGAGAATGAACTCGGCCGAGTAGGGGATATGCATGTGGTCGATGCTGTCCCGCGCGTACTTCAACATCTCCAGCTCGATGTCGATCGCGTAAACTTTCCCCGATTCGCCCACCGCCTCCACGAACCGGCGTGTGAAATAGCCTGATCCCGAGCCGAGATCCGCGACGCTCATCCCCGGCTTGAGCGCCAAGGCCTCCACGACCTGAGCGGGCTTTTGATAGGCATCGCGGTCCGTGCTATCGAGCTGTCGGAGGTACTGTTGAATGTCGTCGGGACGCCGATGCTGAGTATGCTGCGCCCAGACGTCCGGCGCCAATGCGAGGACCGCCGTGGCCATGATGATGACCGCGGACGATGCCGCCCTAAAGGATAAAGTTGGTTCCATGTTTACCTCGCCCTGGTGAGATCTGCAGGAAGGATAGCCGCCTCTGCCTCCTCCCACTGTACTACAGGGACGTGGTGCCTTTGAAGGAGGCGCGGCGTTCAGCGGGTGAAGAGACGCGAAGGATCGAATCGGGGAGTCCGCCCTGACCCATCGAGTGTTCGTACCGGATGAGCTCGCCGGTGGGATTATAGGGCAGATGCAAGGCGGCGCGCACTTCCGCTTCCAGTCGATCGCGCAGTTCGACGAGATCTTCGCCGCGAAGGTAATCCGTCGACACATAGGCCGTATACTGACCGGGAATACCTTTGTAATATTCAGCCACCTGTCGATAGTCGACTTCCACCGAGTAGAGTCGGTCGTTCGACTTGGGGCACGTATAGGTCCAATGGCCGGGCCGGGTTTCGATCGCCTCGTCGAAATACGGTGTGCCCGGATACGTGGTGATCACGGTCGCGTCGAAGTCATCCGGCTTGACATCGAGCAACCAGTCGCGGGTAGCCTGCACCGAGTCCTCCGATTCTCCGGGATGGCCGAGCGACATCAAGGCCTTGACCTTCAGCCCGTGTCTTCGGGCGATCTCCATGCAGCGGGTGTTGTCTTCCCGGGTCGCTTGTTTCTGGATATTGCGAAGAATCCGTTCGTCGCCCGACTCGAATCCGACGAGGAGCCAGCGAAACCCGGCCCGATGCATGGCCGCCGCCTGTTCGTCCGTGAACAATTCGGCCTTCACGAACCCCCGCAAGCGAAACTCGACCCCGAGCCCGGCTTGTGCGTCGGCGATGAGGTTCATGAGATCCACCACCTTGGGCGTCACGTTGAGCTCGTCGTCGTAGAGCATGAACCCCCGCACGTCGTAGGTCTTGTGCAGATGGAGCATCTCCTCCACGATGTTGACGGCGGACCGCGTCCGCACCCGCCTCAAGAAAGGACTCTTTCTGCCCCCGCAGAAACCGCAGTTAAACGGACAGCCCAGTTGGGCGATCATCGAAAGCGCCTTGGTGCCGTCGATGCTGTAGTGGTAGCTCGACACATCTACGAGGTGCCGGGCCGGGAAAGGCAGTGAATCCAGCGTGTGGTTGTCCAGAAACCATGGGGCCTTCGGGTTGTCACCGTCGACGAGCGCGGGGGGAAAGTCTTTGAGCGCTTCGAAAATCCCTCGCTCGCCGTCGCCGGTGACCAAGACATCGAACATGGAGGCGAGCTGGCGAGCCGCACGGCCCGCGCGTCCGATCCGACTGTTCTTGCGATCGAACTTGGCCGCCGCTTGCACCAAGGTCACATGCGGCCCGCCGAGGATCAGGCGGGCTTCGGGGCGCATCTGCCTGATGATCTGCTGAATCTTCGTCGTCGCCGGCATCTGGGGCGTCGTGGCCGTCAACCCAAAACATCCGGCCTGACTTGAGGAGCAATGAGCCCGCAGCACTTCTTCATAGCCTTCAACCCCCGACAAGTCGAGCATTTCGACGGCAAGTCCGGCCTGTTCGAGGACCGCCGCCACCTTCAAGACGCCCAGCGACATGAAAACCCGCTCGTCGAGCAGGAAAACCGAGGGGGGGATGATGAGGCAGATCCGGTCGATCACGCGCACGCCTTCCTCTGTCGCTCGGCGAGAAGATGCGCGTCCGCCGGCTTGCGGGCGATCACTAGAAGGTTCTTGCCGACCGGCGCTCCACAGCACCGTTCGATCCCGCGCGTGACTGGGACCATGAAGCGGTCATACACACGGGCGAGCGCGGCATTGAACGACCGCGCTCGTCCTAACACATTGATCACATACCAGGGCACCACGCCGGCCATATCCAAGTACGTCGATTTCGCGATCTCAAGCCCGGAGGACCTGCAGAGCGATTCCAGTTGCGGCTTCTTGTATCGCCGGATGTGCCCAGCCATCCGATCCAACGCACTGTACAGCCACGGCAGGGCCGGAACAAAGATGATCACCGTGCCGCCGGGCGCCAAGCTTGCGTAGATCTGGTCGACTAGCTCCTGATCCCGTTCGACATGCTCCAGGACGTTTACCAGCACGACCGTGTCGAAGCGCGCCGGCGCGGAGTGAAACGTTCCATGGATCACCGTGAGTCGGCCACAGCGGAGCAACGATGTATAACGGGACCGGCATGCATGCGTGAGCGTCGCGTAGAGGGAGGGAGCAGGCTCGAATACTCGCAACGACCGTCGAGGTGAGGACGTTACATGGTGCTGCAGAAGCAATTCGGAAAAGGTGCCGATCCCGCCGCCAACCTCGGCGATGCGCTCGCCGAGAAACGGCTGGCTCTCGTCGTAAATCCACCGGTGGTATTTGACCAGAACCCGAAGGGTGGCAAGCTCGGAGGCCAGGGTCTGTTCGGAGTTGCGGAGGGACGGCGTTCCGATTGCTACGGGGAGGTCAGGACGTTCGCCTTGGCGAACGAGGAGGCTCCGATCGGCATCATGCGCCACTTCAAGATCGTCCACAACATAACGAGACCGTGCCGCCATGTGATCTTCTTGCCGTGCGCGTAGGTCCGAGGCTTGTAGTGTATAGGCACTTCCACGACGCGAAACCCGTTTCTGATTATCTTACACATCAGCTCATTATCAAACTCAAATCCATTTGCTGAAATCGGGGTTCGCTGGAGCACGGCGCGGGTAAACGCCTTGTAGCAGGCTTCATAGTCGGTGAACCTCCGACGATACAGCCAATTGGTGAGCGCGATGATCGCGAGGTTCCCGACGTAATGGGACAGGTACGGCGAACGACGCTTTCCGAAGAATACCGGACGCTCGAAGAGGAACCGAGAGCCCATCACCGCATCCGCGGTTCCATCCACCAGCGGTCGGAGAATCCAGCGGTAATCTTCCGGCTCGTATTCTAGGTCTGCATCTTGAATGATCACGTAGTCTCCTGATGAGGCCGCGATTCCGCTCTTCACCGCGGCGCCCTTCCCTTTGTTGCGCTCGTGCCGAATCACTCGGACCCCGCCGAGTTGTCCGGCCAGGCGCCCTGTGTCGTCCGTCGAGGCGTCATCGACGACGATGATTTCTTTCTCGATCGCAGCGAGCTCGACGACTTGGACTCGCCCGATGATCTCTTCAATCGTGTCCGCCTCGTTAAATGCGGGAATGATGATGGTTAACTTCATGACGTCGCTCCGGGGACCGCAAATACGTAGACCCCGTTCTTGGCGAACAGTTGCGTCAACGCATTCGGCAAGCTGAGGAGTCGTTGCGCATGCCCGTTGGCGTGCTCCCCGGAGAACTCGAGCACGTGGTAGCGGCTGTGCAACCGCCGGAACTCCCGAACGTTCAGGACGACATGGGTTATGCCCTCTTCCCCAAGCCGCTTGACTAGGGCTTCCGTGGTCTGTGCACTCTCGACCCAGGCGGCCAACGGGTGGGTATCCATAGGATAAGGAGCGACTGCTTCACGGGAAAAGTAGTAAGGGCGCGCCTCTCCGATGAAGAGAAGGCGGGCCGTGTCCGGCACATGGGTTTGCACGAACCGGGCGGCCTCGTAGTAGGGGACCTGCCGTAAGAGATACTGTTCTCGATCTACCTTACCTAAGGCGACCTGGCTCGCGCCAAAGACGGTGTCGTGTTGATTCAAGAACGAAACGGTGCCCTGGCAGGCCGACAGCAGAAGAATCCCCGCGAGCACTCGGGAGACATGAAACCCAAGCGCGGAGGCGCCGGCAATCATGACGATAAGGCTCACGAAAAACCCGGGCGCGAAGAAGCGGACTGTCGTGGACGTCGCGAGCCAGGCCACCACAGTCAAGCCGACGAACAGCGCCGCAACGTTGACGCGTCTCCGATGATCGGGGTCCGACGAGACGACACGGAAGACGAACGGCAACAGGAGGACCAGAAGCGTCGCGAACACAGGCAGCCACCCGACATCCGAGGCGGAGCCGAACTGCTCGGGGCGTCGGATGAGATCCCAGGGCAGCCGCAATGCCGCCGACCAACCGAGCTCAAAGATAGGCGCCGGGAGGTCTCCCTTCAATAACGTTTGACTCATCTCGCTCCACGGACGACCACCGAGAAGTCCGTATCCCATAGGATAGATCGGATTGCCCGTCTCAAGAAATGCGCGTGTCCACCAAGGCGCCATGACGGTCACCATGACGATCGCCGCTTTCGTGACGGCATTCCAGGGCCAACGGAGGAGAATCGCCACCAAGAGACAGCCGGCGGCCCACGTGATGCCCGAGAGTTTCACGGTACAGGCCAAGCCCAGAGCTAGCCCGAGAGTCAGCCATGGTGCCGGACCTGTGACCTCCACGATCACGACCAGCAGGGCGGAGAACACCGCGAGCGTGAGTCCTGCTTCCGAGAACGGGAGGGTGCCCAGAAACCAGAAAGTGGGCGAGCTGGCGACCGCGGCGCTGACGAAGAACGCCCCCCATCGCAGACGGCTGAACGAGCATATCGACTCCAGCAGCGCCCAGCCCGCCAACAGACATAAGGCCCAGATCGCCCAGTGCATGGCTCTTGCTCCCAGGCTTCCGCTGATGGCCATCCCCCACGCGAGCCAGAGATCGGACACATGGGGCATCAAGGTGAGGAACATCCAGGGATAGGTTGGAAGGGACGCGGTCGCCAAGGCTCGCTCGGGAATCGTCAAATGATAGGCAAGCTCGTCGTAGAAGGTGGGCGGAATTGTAGCCCAGAGCCAACCGATCAGAAGCACCGCGCCGGTGCAGGCTCCGGACAGCACATCGCTCCATTGAAGATGTGCCATCCACGTGGTTCTGCCCCCAGCATGAACAACTCGGCTGCTCCTCCAGAGCCCGAACGCTGCGGCGCTGACTACAAGAATTCCAGCGGCCCTGAACTGACCAGCGAGCGCGCACAGTACGGCCACGAACGACAACGAGGCCAGGCCAGTGCCGATGCGGATGGCCAACGACACAGGTAGCCGCTGCTCGAAGAGGTCGCGGCATCCAGCCACCTCTTCGATCAGCGTGCCGGCCCCATAGCAGGCCCACCAAGCCGACAAAGGAATCACAAGCAGCCAAAGTCTCGTGACATCGACGACCAGTGTTCCTATCGTCACGAGGCCGAGGGCAACGGTGATGACGACGCCCGGTTGGGGCGGCCCGTCGTTGGAGAGCACAGTCATCGGACTCTTGGTCGGAGGCGCTCGCTGAGGACCGGGTATTTGGCGAGACCGACACCGAAATTGTCGCCGACTGAATCAGCGGCGACGACGCGCAGCGTGATCCCGTCCGGCGCATCCTTCGGCAGCGGCACGAAGAAGGGAGCTTCGAACTGGCTGTTCTCTCCGACGTAAAACATCTGCAGACGCTCGATCACGCGATCACCGATCAGGACTTCCCCGTATATGTGGATCTTGCGGGAATCCCAGTCACCATGAGGACGAACCAAGGAGCCGGAGAGCGTACGGACCGAAGCGCGCAACATTACGTCCTCCTTGGCGATCAACGGGTCGCCCGGAGCAGGGGATTCGATCCGGACCAAATACCCATACAACTGTAACACGATGCCGTCTTGTGTCATGTCTTTTCCCGGAATCAGCCAGACCGTCGTGCTCGCGCGCTGCACGGCGGCGGGATACGCGAGGGGACCTTCGGCCGCGATCTCCACGAGGGTAGGTTGGCGGAGCTCGAGGGTTGCAGAGAACACTGCGGAGGGGCGCGAGCTGTAGAGCGGCTCTTCCATCAGATGCGGAGTCCGCATGATCTGATTCTGGTCGCCGGCGTCTCCCTGCTGGATACCCGAGGCCAGCACTTGGCCCGTGGCCACTTCGGTGATTGTCACCCGCGCGCCGCCGACCTCTCGCCCGAGCACCATCGCCCCGTGAGCCACGACGCGCACCAACACCGTCGTGGGCTTCGGGTCGTTGAGGTGGAGGTCGACCTGAGGCTCCTCTTCAGCAGGCAGGGAGAAACAAACGGACGGGGGTAGGAAGGTCAGCGTGCAGGCAACACACAATCGGGTGAGATCACCCAGCGTCATTTGACCTTTGTGCCGGGCTCCGCGGATTCCAAGATCGTCACCAACCCTGTGACCTCGGCGTCTCCGGCGGCCAGAACCATCCCCTGGGATTCGACCCCCATCAACTTGGCAGGCTTGAGATTTGCCACGATGACGATGGTTTTGCCAATCAGTTCTTCCGGTTGATACTTCTTCCCGATGCCTGCGACGATTTGGCGTTGCTCAGTGCCGAGATCAACTTGAAGTTTGATCAGCTTTTCCGATTTCGGCACCCGTTCGGCGGTCAGGACCTTCGCAGTCTTAAGTTGAATTTTCTGGAACTCGTCAATCGTGATCTGGTCCGTGGTTGCTGGGACGGACCCGGACGACGCCGTGGCGGCTGCTGCGGGAGATGAAGGGCCCACTGGAGAACCCGGGAGTGGAGATGAGGGCTGAGTATCACTCACGGTGGATGCTCCTTGTTGTTTGGTCAGATCAATCCTTGGGAATAGAGGCGCCGCTTTCTTCACTACTGTTCCAGGACGCAGATCCCGCCATGTAAGCAGGTTTCCATCGTGTCTGGGGCCCAAGCCGATCTGCTCCGCCATCTGTTCGGCGGCTGCGGGCATGAACGGATAGAGAAACTGGACCAAGGAACTCAGCGTGTTGGCAATGTGGAACAAGACATTGTCCAATCGGAGTCGCTCATCCACTTTCTTCGCCAGCACCCATGGCGCAGTCTTGTCGATATATTGATCGCAGAGCTGAATAACTTTGGCGACAGATTCCAGGGCCCGGCTAAAACGTAGATGTTGAATATGGTCATCTGCTTCAGCCTCGGCCTCCCCTGTGACGGTTGCGAGCTCTCGCTCGAGTGCACCATCAGCGGAAATAACCCCTGCCGGGATCTTGCCGCCGGCAAACCGATCGATCATGGTCAAACTTCGGCTCAAAAGATTGCCGATGCCGTCGGCCAACTCGCTGTTAATGCGACCGATCAAAGAATCTCGTGAAAAGTCGCCATCCTGCCCGAACGGGACCTCGCGCAGCAGAAAGTAGCGGAACGCGTCCGCGCCGAATTGGTCGATCATGGCGTAGGGATCGATGACGTTGCCCCGGCTCTTCGACATTTTGTCGCCATCGACCGTCCACCAGCCGTGGGCGAAAATCGTCTCCGGCAGGGTCATGTCGAGCGCCATCAGGATGGTGGACCAGTAGACGGCGTGCGTCGTGAGGATGTCTTTCCCGACGAGGTGCACGGACGCGGGCCAATATCGATCGAGGGAAGGAGTCGGTCGTAAGTATTCCAATGCGGAAATGTAATTCACGAGGGCATCGAACCAGACATACGTGACATAGTTCCGATCGAAGGGGAGTTCAATGCCCCATGAAAGACGTGATTTCGGTCTGGAGATCGAGAGGTCGCCGAGCTTTTGCGTCTGGAGGAAGCCGAGCACTTCGTTCCGTCTCTGTTCCGGCCGGATGAAGTCGGGATGACCAACTATGTAGCGTTGGAGCTGCTTCTGGTACTGCCCCATCTTGAAGAAATAGTTGCTCTCGCTCAGACGTTCGACCGGCCTTTTGCAGTCCGGACACAGTCCCTCGACCACGTCCTTCTCCGTCCAGAACCGCTCGTCGAAGGTGCAGTACCAACCTGAGTACTCGGCTCGATAGATCAGCCCTTTCTCGAAGAGCGATTGGAGATAGCGCTGAACGACCGACTTATGCTGTACGTCGGTCGTTCTGATGAACGCGTCGTTGGAGATGTTCAACCGTTTCCAAAGGTTTTGAAACTGCGGTGCGAGTCGATCGCAATGTGTTTGCGGATCAATGCCGGCCTTGGCCGCAGCCTGTTGGACTTTCTGACCGTGCTCGTCGAGGCCGGTGAGGAAGAAGACATCCCGTCCTCGCAGGCGCCAATACCGCGCGAGCACATCGGCCGCGATCGTCGTATAGGCATGCCCGATGTGGGGCACGTCGTTGACGTAATAGATCGGCGTCGTGATGTAAAAGGTGTCCGGTTTGCTCATCGTGCCGATCAGGATACCAGGTCAGTGGGAGCCAACGCCATGACGCTAAGATCGAGCGGCATGGAAGCCGACCGCATCACCGAGCCGCAACAACACGTTTTCGAGCACGAGCTGGAGGTTGAGGTTGCGGGTCGATTGTTGTTCGTATCGCTCTAGGTCGTGCGCGAGGACCAGTACCTTGTCGACATCGGAGCGGTCCGCCAATGCGCGCAACTGCGCGATCTGGTCTCCATGAACCAAGGTGTGTGGGTCGGCGCCGACGCGAACCAGAAGGATGTCGCGAATCCACCCGACAAGCCATTGAAGCGCCTCGGCCGCTTGGTCCCGTTTCGCGAAGGACTCGGCAACCGCCAAGATCGCGGATGGGGCCTGGAGTGTGTCCCGGGACACCAACTCCATTTGCTCTCGTTCCTCGGAACGCACCCGTTCAAGATCGGCCTCCAACGCTTCCCCGATACG
>CAZZPI010000032.1:0-11381 GCA_964655865.1 uncultured Nitrospiraceae bacterium | reverse complement strand
GATGGCGATGGTGAATTCCGACAAGGGCATCACCAACCTGCACGTGCCCAGCGACGTGATTATCGACGCCTCCATGCCGCCGGTCATTCGCGACGGCGGCAAGATGTGGGGGCCGGACGGGAAGCTAGCGGACACCAAGTGCGTCATTCCCGATGCCAGCTACGCGCCGGTCTATCACGAGGTAGTGGAGTTCTGTAAGAAGCACGGCGCCTTCGATCCTCGGACGATGGGCAGCGTGCCCAACGTCGGCTTGATGGCGCAGGCGGCAGAGGAATACGGCTCGCACGACAAGACCTTCAAGGCGCCGGGCAACGGCATGATCCGCGTCGTCGATGCGTCCGGAAAGACCTTGCTGGAGCACAAGGTGGAAGAAGGCGACATCTGGCGCATGTGCCAGGTGAAGGATGCGCCGATCCAGGATTGGGTCAAGCTCGCCGTCAATCGCGCGAAGGCGACGGGCGCCCCCGCCGTCTTCTGGTTGGACCAGAACCGGGCGCACGACGCCGAGCTGATCAAGAAGGTCAATCGCTATCTACCAACTCACGATACGAAGGGGCTCGACATCCGCATCATGGCTCCGGCGGAAGCTGCGCGATTCTCGCTGGAACGGATGAAGGAAGGCACGGACACCATTTCCGTGACGGGCAACGTGCTGCGCGACTACCTCACCGATCTGTTCCCGATTCTCGAAATCGGAACGAGCGCGAAGATGCTCTCCATCGTCCCGCTGCTGAACGGCGGTGGATTGTTCGAGACGGGAGCGGGAGGGTCCGCGCCCAAACACGTCCAGCAACTTCAGCAAGAGGGGTACTTGCGGTGGGATTCGCTGGGCGAATTCCTCGCGCTGGCCGCCTCTTTGGAGCATCTGGCGAAAGCGTCGGACAACAAGACCGCGAAGATCCTAGCCGACACGCTCGACCGCGCGAATGCGAAGTTCCTCGAGAGCAACAAGTCGCCCGCCCGCAAAGTGGGCGAGATCGACAACCGTGGCAGCCACTTTTATCTGGCGCTGTATTGGGCACAGGCGCTGGCGGATCAAGCTGAAGACAGGAACCTGGCGGCCAAGTTCGCCACAGTGGCCAAACAGTTGGAAGACAATGAAGCCAAGATTACTGCCGAGTTGTTGGCCGCGCAGGGGAAACCGGTTGATCTCGGCGGGTATTATCATCCCGATGATGCCAAAGCAACCAAGGCGATGAGGCCCAGCCCCACGCTGAATGCGATTATCGACGCGGTGGCCGCGTAATCATTATGTGTAACGAGTGACAGGTGGTGAGTGACATGAGAAGAGGGCTCGTCCCTCGTCGTTTGTCACCAGCCAGCGAATTTACGAGATGACAACGGACATCACAGATACCCAGAACATCATCGACCAGCCCGAGGTCCTGAAGCCACGGATGGTCACGGTCGAGATCGCCGGCAAAAAGTACGAAGTGCCGGAAGGGATTACCGTAATCAAGGCCCTGTGGTACGTGGGGCAGGAGGTCGTGCGAGGGGTCGGCTGTCTCGGCGGCTTCTGCGGGGCCTGCGCGACCTACTATCGTACGAAGGACGATCCGAAGGTGAAAACCTGTCTGGCCTGCCAGACAGCGGTGGAAGACGGCATGTCCTTCTCGATGGTGCCGCCCTTCCCGGCCAGAAAAGCCACCTATGACATCTCGAAACTGCAGGATCCCAAACAGGATCTCTTCAACCTCTATCCGGAAGCTCCCCTCTGCCGGAATTGCAACGCCTGCACGGAGGCCTGTCCGCAACAGATCGACGTTCGCGAGGGCGTCTGGAAGGCCGTCTTCGGCGACTTCAAGAGCGTCTCCGAAATGTTCATGGACTGCGTGATGTGCGGGCTGTGCGCGCCGGTCTGCATCGCGGATATCGCGCCGAGCCTGGTCGCGCTGTACGTCAGCCGCGCGCAGGGCGCTCACTTCACCGAGAAGCCGGAGCGGCTGGAACATCGCATCCAGGAGATCGAGGCCGGCCGGTTCAACGACGAGTGGGACCGCATCCTGAAGATGAGCGACCAGGAGTTGGCCGAGCTTTGTGCGATGGTGAAGTGAAGAGTCATCGGTCAATGGTCATCGGTCAATGGTGGTGGGTGCGCCTAGCACTCTTTCAATGACTAATGACCGTTGACTATTGACGGACTGAAGAGATGGACATTCATAAGCTCCAAGAGATCGTACACAAGACGCGCGAGGCGCGACGCAAACAGACGTTGCCGAAGTATTCGCCAGCCGAGCGCGATCAGCTGATCAAGAAATATCATCCCGACTCTCGAGAAAGCGCCTACCGCCCGATTAACTTCGGTCCCAACGCCGGCGAGATGACGGTCAGGGAGTTGGCCGCCCTCCTTGAAGGCGAGAGCCCGGTGCCGGCCGACCTGGAGCTGACGTCCGACTACACGACCGATGTGCTCGTCATCGGCGGCGGCGGCGCCGGCTGCGCGGCCGCGCTGCACGCCCACGAGCACGGAGCCAAGGTCATTCTGGCCACCAAGCTTCGCTTGGGGGACTCCAACACCGTCATGGCACAGGGCGGGATGCAGATCGCCGTGACGGATGAGGATTCGCCGATCACACACTTCCTCGACACGCTCAAGGGCGGTCACATGAAAAACGACCACCAACTCCTGAAGACGATGGTGGAAGAAGGCCCTTCGATCGCCGAGTGGTTGCTGGGGCTCGGGGTGCTCTTCGATCGCGACGCCGACGGGAACTTGCACGTCAAGAAGGGCGGCGGCAGCTCGAAGCCTCGCCTGCTCACTTGCTCGGACTATACCGGCCTGGAGATCATGCGGGTGTTGAAGGACGAGGTGCTGAACAGGAAAATTCAACTCCTTGAATTCTGCGCAGCGGTGGAACTGCTGAGCGACGGGGACGGGGCCTGCACCGGCGCGGTGCTGCGCGATCTCGACAATAGCCGCTTCATCGTGGTCGCCGCGAAAACCGTCATCCTGGCGACCGGAGGGATCGGACGGTTGCACATCCAGGGCTTTCCGACGAGCAACCACTACGGCGCCACCGGCGACGGCCTGGCGATGGCCTACCGCATGGGAGCCAAGCTCCTGCAGATCGATACGTTCCAATACCATCCTTCCGGGGCCGTGTATCCCGAGCAACTGATCGGGGCGTTGGTCACGGAGGGCATCCGGTCCGAGGGTGGACAACTTGTCAACGCCCGTGGCGAGCGATTCGTCAACGAGCTCGACACGCGCGACGTGGTCTCTTCGTCGATCATCCGCGAATGCGAAGAAGGCCGTGGCATCCGGACCATGTCGGGCCGGGTCGGCGTATGGCTCGACACGCCGCTGCTCGAAGTGGAACATGGGCCGGGTACTTGCGAGAAGCACTTCCCGGCGATGGTGCGGCAATACGAACGGTTCGGTATCGATATTTCGAAGGATCCTGTGCTGATCTATCCCACGTTGCACTACCAGAACGGCGGAGTGAAGATCGACGTCAACGGGGAATCCGAGGTGAGGAATCTCTTCGTGGCGGGCGAAGCGTCGGGCGGATTGCACGGCCGGAACCGTCTGATGGGCAATTCCCTCCTGGATCTGATGGTGTTCGGCAAGCGGTCCGGCACCACTGCCGCCACACGCGCCACGTCCATGTCCCAGGGCAAGCTGACCCTCGAACATCTCACCCGGTTCAGGGCCGATGCGAAAAAGCACGGCGGGTCTTCATCAGTAATCTCGCCGATGGTTCTGCCGACATACGCACGAAAGGAGTAGCGAGCAGCGAGTAGCACATAGCGAGCAGCAAAACATGAAGCTGCTCGCCATTCGCTGTTAGCTGTTTGCTCAAAGGAAAACGATGAACGTACATGAATTTCAGGCCAAGCAGTTGTTCGCACAATTCGGGGTGCCGGTGCCGAGGGGGAAAGAGATCAAAACGCCGCGCGCGGCGGAGAAGTGGGCGACCGCGCTGAACAGCCCTGTCTATGTCGTGAAGGCGCAGATTCACGCCGGCGGTCGCGGCAAGGCCGGCGGTGTCAAGATCACGAAGACTCAAGCGGAAGTCCCGGCTCTGGCCAAGGAGCTGCTGGGAAAGACACTCGTCACGCACCAGACAGGGCCGAAAGGACGCAAAGTTCGCCGCCTGTTGATCGAGGAAGGAGCCGGAATCGCCAAGGAGCTGTACCTGAGCCTCCTGGTTGATCGCGACTCCGGCTGGCCGGTCTTCATCGCCAGCACCGAAGGGGGCATGGAGATCGAAGAGGTCGCCGCCCATACGCCGGAGAAGATCGTCAAGGAGCCGATCGATCCTGCCGTCGGGTTTCAAGGGCACAATGGGCGCAATCTCGCCTTCGGCATCGGTGTGCACACGATGGAACCGACGCTGGTCAATCCCTTCGTGCAGATGCTGGGAAATCTCTACCGACTCTTCATGGAGAAAAACGCGGCGCTCGTGGAGATCAACCCGCTGGTCATCACGACGGATAAGAAACTCATTGCGCTCGACGGCAAGGTGTCGTTCGACGACAACGGCCTGTTCAAGCATGAGGACGTGCAGGCCATGCGCGACCTGCACGAAGAGGAGCCGCTCGAGATCGAAGCCGCGAAGAACAACCTCAATTACGTCAAGCTGGACGGCAACATCGGTTGCATGGTGAACGGCGCGGGCCTCGCCATGGCGACGATGGACGTGATTAAGCTGGCGGGCAGCGAACCGGCCAATTTCCTTGATGTGGGCGGCGGGGCCACCAAAGAAACGGTCGCGGCGGGATTCCGGATTCTCCTCAAGGACAAGCACGTCAAGGGGATCTTCATCAACATCTTCGGCGGCATCGTGCGCTGCGAGCGCATCGCCCACGGCGTGATCGAAGCGGCCAGGGAGGTCAATATCAAGGTGCCGCTGGTGGTGAGGCTGCAAGGGACGAATGCGGAGGAGGGGCGGAAGCTGTTGACCGAGTCGGGGTTGACGGTCGAAGTGGCCGATGATTTGTGGGAGGCGGCGCAGAAGATTGTGGGGATGACGGGAAAGAAGAAGGCGAAGGCGGTGACGGCGGCGTAATCAGGGAGTCGGAGTGGCTGGGGTCCCCTCTTTGGTCGCGCACCCCGCGGGCAAGACGCTGGGAGGGAACGACAGCCGTGTTGATCCTTTGCTCCCGGAGCGCGCACGCGGGGCGGGTTTCATCCCGTCGCCAAGATCACTTCGAGGGGCTCCGGGTCGAACAAGTTCTGTTTGGCGGTGCTCGCTCGACGGCCGCAGTCAGACCAACAAGGCTGTCGTTGCCGCAAAGAGGAATCGCGCAGGCTAGGATGGATCAAGAGTTGAATCGGTGCTCGCTACGGGGGTGGCGCGTTTTGGCGCGACTGGGGCGGGTGGGTGAGAAGGCAGCGTGCAGTGGAGGGCAACTCGCCCACCCCGCTGATAGCTGATCTACACTCGCCCCTTTGGGGGGAGGGCGAGGGTGAGGGGAAGAAGACATACACAATTATTGGTTGGAGCCAGCGATGAGCATCTTAGTGAATAAGTCGACGCGGGTGGTGGTGCAGGGAATTACAGGCAAGGAAGGGTCGTTCCATGCGACGCAGTGCAAGGCCTATGGCACGCAAGTCGTGGCGGGTGTGACGCCGGGGAAAGCCGGACAGGAAGTGGAAGGCATTCCGGTGTTCAACACCGTCATGGATGCGGTGAAAGAAACCCAATGCGACACCTCCTTGATCTTCGTGCCGCCGGCCTTTGCCACCGATGCCGTTCTCGAAGCCGCCGATGCCGGCATCAAGTTGATCGTCTGCATTACGGAAGGCATTCCCGTCAACGATATGGTGAAGGTGAAGCGGGCCTTGCGTGGTCGCGAGGTGCGCTTAATCGGGCCGAATTGTCCCGGCGTCATCACCGTCGATGAAGCGAAGATCGGCATCATGCCCGGGTTCATTCACAAGCGCGGCGTCGTGGGCGTCGTGTCCCGCAGCGGAACTTTGACCTATGAGGCGGTGCACCAGCTTTCGACCTTAGGGCTCGGCGAAACGACCTGCGTGGGGATCGGCGGCGATCCGGTCAACGGCACCAGCTTCATCGATGTGCTGCCGCTGTTCGAACGGGACCCCGAGACACAGGCCATCGTGATGATCGGCGAGATCGGCGGCGATGCGGAAGAGAAAGCGGCTGAATTCATCAAGGCGAATGTGAAGAAGCCGGTCATCAGCTTCATCGCCGGCATCACGGCTCCTCCGGGTCGCCGCATGGGCCATGCCGGCGCCATCATCTCCGGCGGCAAGGGGACGGCGGCGGAGAAAATGAAGGCGCTCGAATCCGCGGGCGTCCGCGTCGTCAAGAATCCGGCTGAGATCGGGGCAACGGTCAAATCCGCACTGGGGGGATAGGGAAACTGGTCGCCATTCGCTGGACCAGTTGTCCATGTGTGCAGCCGGATAGACGACCACCGTCCGGTTTTCCAGTGCGATCGCGATCATCACCTCCTGTGAAGTTATTCTGCTTTCCTTCTTCCGAGCGTCGTGATAGTTTGGGCCGACGAACGCGCCCTGCAAAGAATGATCTTGCTTGAAAGTTCATCTCATCCGCACTCGTCGATCTCTTCGGCATTCATGCCAGCCAAGTACTTCGGTACTCAAAGCCGCCAGGAACCGCGGAGAGATCGATGCGCGTCTTCCTGATCCACGTCCGCGATCCCCAGTTCTACGCCCTTCCGGCGAAAACCCGCGCCAAGAACGGTAATGTTCGCGTGATGGGGTTTCCGCCAATCGGCATCATGTCGCTCTCCTCCGTCCTCAAGCAGGCGGGACACGAGTGCGTGATGTTCGACCAGGCGAACCCCGACACGCCGAATGAGGTCATCATCGAGGCGATCAAGCGACAGCAGCCGGCCCTCGTGGGCCTCAGCTTCTTGAGCACGACGACGTATCCCTATGCGAAAATCCTCGCCCGCCAGATTCGCGCCGCAGACTCTTCCGTGAAACTCGCGTTCGGCGGCGTCTTTGCGAGTTTGAATGCGCCGTTGGTCAAGCTTCAATGTCCTGAAGTTGATTTTGTCTGTCGCGGTGATGGGGAACAGCTCGTTCTGGATCTGGTAGCACGCCTGAACGATCCGGAAACGGTCGCCAGTCTCACCTGGATGAAGGATGGCAGGGTCGTCCAGAACGAGAGCCGACCGATGGAACGGCACCTCGATCAGTGGCCGTTTCCCGATCGGGAAAGCTTGCCGCTCGACTTCGTCGAATCCATGCCGCTCGATGTGCCGGCGGTCCTCTCGATGGAACGGTTCACCACCATGCAAACATCGCGCGGCTGTCCCTGGCCCTGCATGTTCTGCGACATTCCGGTCTTCAATGAAGGAAAATGGCGCGCGCGTAGCGCGCAGCATGTGGTGAGCGAACTCAAATATCTCGAAGACCACGGGTATGGTTCCGTCTACCTCGTCGACGACCACTTCCTCTTGCAACCGAAGCGCATCGAAGCGATCTGCAACGGGATCATGGACGCAGGTCTGACGATCCAATGGGGAATCGAGGGACGGGTGGATTCGGTAGCGCAGCATCTCTTCCCCACGATGGCCAAGGCCCATTGCCGGACGGTGATGTTCGGCATCGAGAGCGGCAGCCAGAAGATTCTTGATCGCCTGAAGAAAGAGCAAACGTTGGCCGAGGTGACCACCGCCGTGAGGAATGCCAAGCATGCCGGTATCGAGATCGTACATGGGTTCTTCACGGTGGGCAATCCGGATGAAACGGTCGAGGACATGAAAGCGACGTTTGAATTCGCCTCGCGGCTAGCGCTGGATACTTTCGGTTTCAACCGGCTCTGCGTGTATCGTGGCACCCCGCTCTGGCAGGAATATGTCAAGCGCGGGTTGGTGAACGACATCGCGGATTGGTACAAGTATTTCAAGTGTTCCGAGATCGATCCCACGTGCCTGCCCGGTGAAGTCATCAACGACGTTCGCCGGCAAGGGCTTAGACGGCTGTTCCTCTATAAACTCACGCACTATCCGCTGCAGACCTATCGTCTGCTGCGGAGGTTCCTTCGGCACATGCCGGTGCGCGACGTGGTTTATCTGATCATGAAGCCATTCCTGGGCAAGAACAAAGGGGCCACGAAGGCCGAAGTGCTCTCACGGGCGGTCGAGCATGCCGAAATGAAAGACGCAGCGGCACAGCTCACGCATCTGGCCGACGAGATGCTGCACAATGTGTTGGCGGCGTCGCGGGCCGAACGGTTGCGGATTCAGCCAGATGAGGAAAGGCTTCGGGAGTTACCGATGGCTTCGGCGCGCTAGCCTACTGAGTGGTTCCACGATCAGTGTCGGTCTCTCCGTTCGGGGTGTCCCACCTTAACGTCCTTTTGTGTTCTCTCCATCGCGAATCAATAACGTCTTTTCTCCGCACCGTTCTCGGCGAAAAGGATGGCGGGCAATGGCCTGCTCGAAAGGGCCGCTGTATTTCGGCCCATGCACTTCCACCAAGAGCGCCTGCGTAAGGCTGAGCCAACGGTCGACGTCCGGATCGGCGAAGATCGCTTTCTCGGCGCCTTCGACGTCGAGCTTCAGCAAGTCGATCTGAGCCATGCCGAGTTCATCCATCAGCCGGCCGATCGTGATGGCCTCCACCGTGTTGTCCGCCGGTCCCGCCTCTTGGACGCGGTAGGCATAGGGTTCTGCCTCGGGGTTTTCGATCGAGAGGCGCTCGTTGTGCGACCAGAGTCCCTTCTTGAAGCGACGGATGTTGGGGTAGGGAGCCGTGTTGCGCTCCAATAAACGAAAGTTTTCCGATTCCGGTTCGATGGCCACGATGGTGGCCCTGGGATAGCGGAGGGAAAAGACGATGGAGGCGTATCCGACATTGGCGCCGCCGTCGACGATGAGTTTGGGCTGACCGTCCAGCTCGAAGGCAAACTCATCATCGACGAAAATGGATTGGAACGTCAGCCGATCCGACGTGCGTGCTCGCAGGAAGAGCGGCGCCGGCAGGCCTGGAACCGAAAGGGTCAACTCACCGTGCGCGTATTTCGGTTTGCAGTAGAGTTCAGTCCCCTTGAGCATGCCGAATCGACGAACGTAGCGGGAAAGTCGAGAAGCCATAATCGGGGGGTCGACCAAGTGAAGAACTAGACTGTGATGCCCCAGAGTTGTTTGGCCAGGAAACCGATGACATAGGTGACGCTGACGGCCACGGTGATGATCACCAAATTGAGCAGAATGCGGCGCTTGATGTCCATGCCGGAGAGGAACGACAGGATCGTCGAGACGACGATGACCATGAGGCCGGCGGTGACCACCGAGAAGAACGGGTCCTTCGCGCCGATCAGCACTGGGAGTACCGGCACGGTCGCGCCGATCAAATAGGCTCCCCCCACCACCACCGCCGATGTGAGGGGCTGTTCCTCCATTACTGCGGTCTCCGACTCTTCACCGAGAAAGATTTTCTTCGCGATCTCGGTCGTTTTCACTTCCTTCTCCGAGTTGAGGGCCAAGAAGGCTCCTGCGGCCATGGACAAGGCGCCCGCCACCGCTGTAGTCGTGGCCGCCACGAGCACCGTCACCGCATCACCGAAGGCGCCGAAGAATCCGCTTACCGCGCCGAGAATCTCGACGAGCCCGTCATTCAACCCCAAGAAGATGTTGCGGATCTTTTCCGCGTTGATCTTTCGCTCCGTCAGCTTCGTGACCAGGACGTCCTCATGCTTGAACTCATCCATCAAGATGCCGCGGAGCGCTTCGCCCAGCGGTTCGTTCTGATAGTCCCGCCACAAGGCCAGGTACTTGCGCACCCCATGGACCTCAATCGCCTCCAGAATGAGATGGATCCCGGTCGTCCCGAAGACGCGGCAGGTCAGCACCATCAGATGGAGCTTCACTCGTCGTCCCAGGTCGAGTCGTTCCAGACTGATATCGAAGAGCCGCTGCCAAAAGGCGAGGTGCTGGACTTCGACCTCAATTAACTCTTTCAGCGTCTGTTGCGCGTCGGCATCGGTGGCGATATCGCGGAGGGAACGATAGAGCGACAGATCGAACAGCTCATCCAGAATGAGCATCTGCGCGAGCTTGGGATCGCGCACCCTTGTGGCTGGCATCACGACTCTCTCAGTGAAGTAAACGGCCCGTCTGAGATGCGGCTTGCATTATAGCAGAAGCGCGGGGGAAGGAACGAAATCGGCGAGGCGCGATGGTCGCGAAGTCCCGGAGCGAATGACTCAATTCAATTTATCGAGGACGATCACGAGATGTGAGCGATGAGGAGTGCCCGCTATGGACAGACCATAGCCATGGACCTGGATGGAGGGGCGAGATCCGATGACTGAATCACATGTCGTGATCGGCTCGTGCTCGCCAAGCCGGCTACGTTCCAGATGAGCCTGCGAGACGGTCTTGCAAAACTTCACGAGCGAGTCCGGCAACCTGCCCGACCACGCGTGATCCGGCCCGCCGTTCAGATGCGCGATCAGCCGTTCAGCCGTCCGATTGCGATAGAGCACCTTCAAACTCGGCGACATGATCAGGATGCCGGCAGTCATACCTACTTGAATCACATTTGGTGGATCAAGGTCAAGACCGGGATGGTTTTAAAGTGACTCTGATTGCCGATCGGCGGACAGGAATACCAGAGAGAGCCTGCAGGGAGCCAGCCCGCAGTCTCCAGGTCAGCGCGCAGCAAGTTCGTAGTCGAAACCCCGGCGACGCAGCGCGATTTTGCCGCGGCGACTCAGCTCATCGATGATGGCGAACACTTGATTCCAGCTCATTTCCGGCAGGAGGGAGACCACATCCTCGAGCGGTATCGATTCAGGCCTTTTCAACACGTTCAGAACTATCGCTTCATTATCCTCCTGGCCTTGCAGCATGATGTCTCCTCGCGTCATGTATTCGTCTTGCACCGTTGTTACCTCCGTTGAGTTCCGTTAGCCGCTCCTACACAGTAATCATTGCAAGTAGCCGATTGGTCACGGGAATGTTCGCTCAGAACAGAGTCTCGGAGGTCTTCAGAGGCCCGTCACCCAACCTGGGCGAAAAGCGTACGGCAGCGACCCGCATGGCCCCGAGAACCAGGAGGATCGCCCCGAGCACGGCCAGCTCGGACCAATGCCCGCCTTTGAACCATTGCGAGATCACCTCGGTGAGCATCACGACCAGGATGGTGTCCACAATAAATGTGACCTTCACACGGCCCTCCGAGAAATAGGTGAGGGTAGTCTTGAACACTTCGACCACAGCAAGGAGGACGAGGGTATCGACTATGAGATGGCGAAGCGCCACTTCAACCGGCTCTGACAGCAAGAGTTGCAGCTCCAAAAAGGTCTTCACGACGCCGCCCGCCAGTGCCAAAAGGATCGTCACGATCAGCAAGCTGAGCACGCCTTTGATGCTCGTTACCCACAAGTCCACCAAATTGATGGCCGTTAGCTTCGTGATAGCGTCCGGTATGC
>CAZZPI010000031.1:10183-11436 GCA_964655865.1 uncultured Nitrospiraceae bacterium | reverse complement strand
AGACCGAGGAGGATCAACGAGAACGGGGTTTCCGACGCCAAGACACCGAGCCCCAATCCATGGAGCGGCAGCGTGAGCAACCAGCTCCCGCGGGTGCTCGGATGCGACGGCTGTCCGAGTAGCGACGCGAACGCCGTGAGGGGCAGGAGCAAGAGCAGGGGAGGAGTCGCGGCCTGCGCCGGCAATCTTCCCGCAATCCAACCGATGGTCCCCAGACTGGTGGTCACGACGACCAGGAGCCATGCCTTCAGGATCGCCGGATGGCGCCACAGCCCCAGCCCCAACGTCGCGCCCAAGACTGGCACGGACGCGAGCAAGAGCGGAGCCATCGTCAACGCCGTCACAGCGCCCTCCCGAAGGAGCCTCGATCGAGCCGGTAGGCCAGGCGCATGACAGCGCGCGCCGATTTCGCATAGAGCGTGTCGAGATAGAGGCGGTTCATGAGCAGCAGGTAGAGGTGGACCTGGGGCCTTTCCAGCCAGGAAGGCGCCGGCAATCGGTGGCCGCGGCTCTGTGCGTAGAGATAGGACCAGCCGAGCACGATGAGCGCGGTCGTCACAGCCACGAGTCCATCGAAGAGCTTCGCGGGAAGGGCTGCGGCCCTGAAATAGGCGTCGACTTCCTCTCGATCGGGGTAGAGGAAAGCGGTAAAGCGTTCGGCCGCGTAGAGATAGGTGAAGACCACGAAGAGGAGCGTCAGCAGCATGGCCGCGGACACCTTCCACGAGGCGAGCGCACGCAGGCGCGTGAGCGTCAGGATCGCTTGCGTCGACGTGACCCAGATAAAGAAGAGAAAGATAACCGTGCCTTGAGAATGGATGATCGGGATCCGCAACACGCCATGAGCCACGAGCAGGATCAGCAGCGGCATCAACAGTGTCGTGAAAAATCCCGTGGACCAGGTGAGTCGCGAGAACTCCGTCTCTTCCGTCGGATGGCTTCTCCGCGGAAAGGCCGGTTCCTGCCGCGCCTTGTGGATCACGTTCCCACAGTTGAGAAACACTGTGGCCTTGAAGAGGCCGTGCGCGATGAGATGGAAGACGGCTAACGAGAAGGCCCCCAAGCCGCACTCCATGATCATGTATCCCATCTGGCCGATCGTGGAGAAGCCGAGCGTCTTCTTGATGTCGTTTTGCACGAGCATCATCGAGGCGCCGAGGATGGCCGTGAGCATACCGATCAAGAAAGCAAGGTGCAGCGTCGCCGGGCTCAATCCATATAACGGAGCGAGGCGGTTCATCAGGAATCCCCCC
>CAZZPI010000031.1:0-10173 GCA_964655865.1 uncultured Nitrospiraceae bacterium | reverse complement strand
CATCGAGACGGACCTTCTGGTCAATCTATTGCGGGAGCAGGGCGTGGACCGGGGTCGGGGCATACAGCGAACGCGGAAGCCAGATGTGGAGGGGAAACTGAGCCGACTTGCTCATGGCCCCGATGAAAATCAGGAGCGTCACCGCCGTGGGGCCGCTGACCTCGACCCCGGGAAGGGGCGACAGGATGACGGGCTGCTCTGCGGCTCGCGCAAACAGTTCCTCGAACTCGATCGTGCCGTATAGGGAATGCGCGAGGACGATCCCTCCGAGGAAAGCCGCGTCGCCGATCCGCAGCAGCGTGAAGGTCCTGAACGCGCCCTCCAACGTCGCGGCGTGATTCAAGTTGTGGGCGAGCAGGTAGAGCAGGTAGCTCAGGAGCTGCCAGAAGATGAACAGCATGACCAAATTGGCGCTCGACACCATGCATAGGAGGACGAAGGTCGTGAAGGCGACGAGCGCCAGGAACCGCCGGTAGCCTGCTTCCTGGAACATGTAGTTGACGGAGTAGCGATAGATGATCGTGCCGACGGCGGCGATCAGCACCATCATGACCGCGCTAAGCCGGTCGATGTGGAAGCCGAGCGGTAAGGCGGGATTGCCGACGGACGCGGGGTCATAGAACCGAGTATGGAGCGGCCCGGAGGAGGCGACCACCACCAGGATCACGATGGCGCCCAGAAAGGCTCCGGCCAGGGGCCACACCCCTAATTTCGCCAGTGTGTACTCTCGCTCGGGTTTACACGCCAAGACGATGATCGCCGCCAGGAGCGGCAAGAGCGGAATAAGAATCGCCAGCGACATCCTGAAGTTTCCCCGAAAAAACAAAAAGCCAACCGTTCTCTCATCGAGAGAATCGATTGGCCGCACTGTGACCGGTCCCAGACGGAACCAGGCACCCTACCGCCTATGTTGTATCGAACTCGATCGGTCCGCCTGTCCCCGCTGAGACAGGAAGCCCCATCGCATGAATACGCCTCGACCTCTTATCTCGTATCACTCTGCGCGGAGTCAAGGCATCGGGCACATTGATCGGATTGGTGTAGGCCTTTGGGCCCAGCCGTTACGTCCTTTGGGCTTGTGAAGGGGCCAGGAACCATTCGTCGGCCCGCGACGAGCTCAGGCGAGCGAACGACCCCGGGACCCATTGCTCCCGGAATGCAATGGGTGCCCCGCTGCGCGCACAGATGGTCCTGACCCCTTGGCTCTTGTGGCCCGCCAAGCCTCGCCTCTATAATTGCGCGCCCACGCTGTCGCTCAAAATACCGACGTGATGAATAGCGGAAGGACCAAAGGCGAGGTGGAGGCGGCCATCCGCAACGCCATCATCAAGTTCGAGCAGGAATTCATGGGCCGAGGACCGGACGACGTGAAGGCCTTCATCGTGCGGGACCAAGTGCTGATCCGTCTGAAGGGCGTGCTCACGCCGGCGGAGCGGCAACTGGTCAAGACGGCGGACGGCATCGACATGGTGAAGCGCCTCCGGCAAAACCTCATCGCCCAGGGGCGTGACAAGCTCTGCGAGCAGATCGGCGAAATCACCGGGGTCAAAGCGACGGCGCTCTTCACCGATATCGACGCCCAGATCGGCGAACGCGTCATCGTGGTCGCGCTGGAGAAGGATCTGGAGGCGACCTTCCGGTAGGCGCAGCGCCGGGAAAGGGCGCGTCGGGGTACCCGTTGCCCAATTGCAATGGCTCGATTGCAACGGGTCGTATCGACCGGGGCGGGCGGGGGGAATGATGGAAAAGCTGGTCGAAGGGTTCAAGAAGTTCCGCGCCGAAGTCTTCGGGAAAAAGCGAGACCTCTTTGACCGCCTTTCGTTGCATCAGCAGCCCCGGGCTCTCTTCATCACCTGTTCGGACTCACGGATTGACCCCACATTGTTGACCCAGGCGGAGCCGGGCGAGCTCTTCATTCTGCGGAATGCCGGCAACATCATTCCCTCGTACGGAGAGACCATGGGGGGCAGCACTGCCACGATCGAGTATGCCGTCGCCGTGCTTGGCGTGAAGCATGTCATCGTGTGCGGCCACACGGATTGCGGCGTCATGAGAGCGCTCCTTCACCCTGAAACGGTCGAGGATCTGCCTGCAGTGAAGAACTGGATGATTCAGGCCGAAACGACGCGACGCATCGTGCGGGAAAATTACGCCGACCTCCAAGGCGAGGAATTGCTGGTCACGACCATCCAAGAAAATGTGCGGATTCAGCTCGACCACCTGAGAACCCATCCGGCGGTTGCCGTGCGTTTGAGACGGCGGGCGCTGACCCTCCACGGATGGGTGTACTCGATCCCTACCGGCGACATCTGGGCGTACGACGAAGACAAGGACATCTTCGTCTCGCTCGCTGACTCTCCCATCGAACACTCGCGCTGATTTGCTGCCAAGCCCCTCCTTGGATCGAGTGCGCCTGGCGATTGGTGTCCGTGCCGTGCTAAGAATGAAGACATGCAATCCTGGCGCAAGCTTGAAGACCTGTCGTTCGACAACACCTATTCCCGCCTTCCCGAGGCCTTCTACGCCAGGGTGAACCCGACACCCTTCGATTCTCCTCCCCATCTCGTCAGTTTCAATCCCGGCGCCGCTGCGCTGACCGATCTCGATCCGGATGAAGCGGATCGGTCCGAGTTTGCCGGAGTCTTCGGCGGGAGTCTGCTCGTCCCCGGCATGGAGCCGCTTGCGATGCTGTACTCCGGCCATCAGTTCGGAGTGTATGTTCCGCAATTGGGCGATGGCCGCGCCATTCTGTTGGGTGAGGTCCGAAATGAGCGGGGAGAGAAGTGGGATCTCCATTTGAAAGGCGCCGGCCAGACGCCCTTCTCGAGAGACGGTGACGGACGCAAAGTCCTGCGGGCGGCCATCCGCGAATACCTCTGCAGCGAAGCCATGCATGGGCTCGGAATTCCGACGACCCGCGCGCTCTGCATCGTCGGCAGCGACCACAAGGTCTATCGCGAACAAGTGGAGACGGGCGCCATGTTGCTCCGTTTGGCGCCCTCCCACGTCCGGTTCGGCACCTTCGAGGTTTTCTACAATCGGCGGCAGCACGACCACTTGAAAGTCTTGGCTGATTACGTCATCGAACAGCACTTCGTCCATCTGCGGGAGGCGAGCGACAAGTACGCAAGATTCTTCTCAGAAGTCGTCGAACGCACCGCAAAACTCATCGCCAAGTGGCAAGCGATCGGTTGGGCGCACGGGGTCATGAACACCGACAACATGTCCATCCTCGGCCTGACCCTGGATTACGGCCCCTTCGGCTTCATGGACGAGTTTGACGCCGGCTTCATCTGTAATCACTCCGACCACAACGGGCGCTATGCCTTCAACCAACAGCCTTACATCGGTCTCTGGAACCTCAGTTGCCTCGCGCAGGCTTTGTTGCCGTTGGCCTCGAAAGAGGACTTGAAGGAGGCGCTGGACCACTACACCCCTGTTCAGCGCGCACAGTATCTGCACCTCATGCGCCTCAAATTGGGGCTCGAAGAGGAACGGGCGGAGGATGAGACCTTGATCGCGGATTTGTTGATCCTCATGCAGAAGAGTCGGGTGGACTACACGATCTTCTTTCGCGCGCTGGGCGAGTTTGCGACCATCATCCCTCCAGTACCCTCGAAGGAAGAAGGCAAGGTAGAGGGACTGCGAGACTTCTTTGTGGATCGGTCAGCCTTCGAGGCCTGGGCGGCACGTTACCGTGATCGGGTGCGGAGCGAGCACAGCCGAGACGATGAACGCCGAGTTCGGATGGACCGGGTCAATCCCAAGTATGTCCTGCGCAACTACCTCGCACAAATCGCAATTGAGAAAGCCCAACAAAAAGACTTCTCCGAGATCGACCGACTACTTGCCTTGTTGCACGATCCCTTCACCGACCGGCTCGGTATGGACGCCTACGCTGCTGCTCCGCCGAATTGGGGCAAACATCTCGCTGTGAGCTGCTCATCGTAGAGCCACAAGGACCCCTCTGTAATCGGACGTGGTTCCTGCTGGCCTCTATGCCTGCTGCGTCCCGGCGTGGGGCGTAACCACTTCAAGAGATCACCGGGCCGGAGCCGTGGTCATGACACGCAATGTCTTTAAGCCGGCGAGCTGCATGAAACGCGGTCTGGCGGGGCTCTGCATGCTTGTAGGGATTGACCTACAGGCCTGTAGTGGCGGTAGGAGTGGTAGGGGGAGTGTGCCCGCGGGAGCCTCGACTGGCAGCCTCAGCGGCATGCTCGGCGCAGACGGGTTTGTCTATGGCCCCAACGCCAGCGCGATCTTCCGCGTTGTTCCACAGTGACAACGCCCATCTACTCCCGGGGTCCGAGCGCACAGGCTTGCGCGCCGGCAAGCGCATGAGTACAGTGCGGGCCATGCGAGAAGATCGATGGGGCGGCCTGCGCGTGCGCATCGCCGGCGGCACAGACGGGGCTGGTGGAGGGTCCGGGCCGGTTGTCATCCTGCTGCACGGTTTCGGCGCGCCGGGGGATGACTTGGTCTCACTCGCTGGGGCGCTGGCCGCACCGGCCGGGACCAGGTTCGTGTTTCCCGAAGGCCCCCTCTTGCTGAACTTCGGCTTTGGCGACTCGCGCGCCCGGTGGATCATCGACATGGCCCGCATTCAGGCCAATCGGGCGGCAGGGCGACTCCGGGACCTGTCGAACGAGGTCCCTCGAGGGCTTGCGCAGGCGCGGGAGTCGGTCCTGGCTGTGCTGGACGAAGCGCAACGACATTTCGAGGCCGATCCGCGCACGACCATCATCGGCGGCTTCTCGCAGGGGGCCATGCTCGCCTGCGACGTCCTGCTGCGCACCACTCGTCCTTTCGCCGGGTTGATTCAACTCTCCGGCAATTTGCTGGCCAAACGAGAATGGGAACCGCTGCTGTCGAAGCGCAAAGGCTTATCAGTGTTCCAGAGCCATGGGACGCAAGACGAAATCTTGCCCTACGTCGGGGCCGAGCGGTTGCGGGATGAATTCACCCATGCTGGTCTCGCCGTCGAGTGGATCAGCTTTCGCGGCGGGCATGAGATTCCCGACGCGGTCGTGAATCGACTCGGGTCGTTTCTCACCAGACTTGCGGGTGCACGATGAGCGCGTGTGAGCCGTTCGAGATAAAGGGCGCCGACGGGAAAGTGATTCGGGGAGATCGATGCCAAGGGACGGGCCGCCAAATCCTGTTCATCACGGGCTTCTTGTCGAAGCGCTGGGGAAACAAGAGCAAGGCCCTCGCGCAGTGGTGTCGGGAAGAGGGCTGGGGATTCTGCTGTTTCGATTTTCGCGGCTTCGGCGATTCAGAGGGAAGGTTTCAGGACTACACGCTTCACAATTGGCTGGAGGATGCGTGGGCCGTGGTTCGTCTGATAGATCACGGTCCTCCTCTGACGGTCGTGGGCTCTTCACTGGGTGGCTGGCTGTCCTGGCTCGTGGCGCAAGAAACCAGAGCAGTTCACGAACTGATCCTGATTGCGCCCGGCTTCAATATGATGGGCGAGCGGGCCAGGCAAATCTCTCCGGAGCGGCGGAATACCTGGTACCACACGGGTACCATGCCTTGGGATGACGACGAACCCCATCGCGGCTTCCCGATCTCCTGGAAGTGGGTGGAAGAGAGCGAGGAACTCTGGAAGCGTCGGCTCACTCAGCCGCGGCGCGTCAAGACCACGATCCTGCACGGCCTGCAGGACGCGGTCATCCTGCCGAGCGGAAGCTGGAAATTCGTCGAGCATGTGCTGTCGCAGGACGCCGAGTTTCCAATCGAGCTCTTGTTTGTGACGGGCGACCACCGGTTGAGCACTCCGCACCATCTCGAAAGGCTCCGAGGGCTGGTCGTCGGCTGATCCTCCGGCTCGTGAAGCGTGAAGGGTGGGAGACGGGTTTTCAGTTATCAGTGGTCAGTTGTCGGTTCCGGAAACTCAGAACTGAGGACTGACAACTGACAACTATTTCTCTTTCGCCGCCGCTGCCTTGGCGAGCGCGGCGCGCAGTTCCGAGGAGTGGGGATCACTCACCTCGCGGCCTTGCACGATCTGCTTCGTGTCCACGGCCTTGCCGTAGTAGTCCTTGTTCCATTCGTCGCGCGATGCGAGCCCGGCGCCGTCTAAGGCGATGCCGGCGAAGAGCCCTTTCGCTCGAACGAAGCTGAGCAGATCGACGCTTAGATTCGGGGTTGTGGCCCCCGCCATGCCGGCCCCCACCGGTCCAACTGCGACGGAAGCATCAGCGCCCACTTTGAAGTTACCGACGAGGATGGAGTCGACGCCTCGCTTCGTAAGGATTAACAACACCACCTCAGCAGCCTGCGCCCCGAACTGGAAGCCGAAACTGCCTGCGCCCATCGTATAGAAGGCCGGTTCACTCCATTCGCCGGTCTGTTCATCCTTGACCAAGAGCACTCCGCTCCCTCCGGCGCCACCGAAGAAAAACGCCGCTTTCAGGAACTGCGGCACGATGAAAATGCCTTTGGCGTCCTTAAGGTGGTCGCGGAACCAGCTCATGTTCGGATCGGCGAGGAAATTCCCGAGCGTCGCTCGTGATTGATCAACCAGGTCCTTCTGTTCCCGATCGTCGGCGAGCGCCGCGCCGTCTGTCATCGGGTAGAGGGCAACGAGCAGCAAGACTACGGAGAGGTGTGCGGCACGGCCCGAGGTGGATGAACGATTGGTCCCGCGCGCCATAAATCACCTCTGTTAGTCGGCTAAAAATTCTTGCAAGGCCTTAGGAGAAGGTTTCTGGAACGTCGCCGCGCGACTCGCCGCCGTTCCGTCGAATCGGTGTAATTTGACCGCACTCTGCGCCATCATCGCTAGGCTGGCGATGCAGTTCAAGACGCTGGCCTTGCCGACTGTGAAGTTCTTCAGCCGCGAGAATAACAGGGCGGGGAGGCCGCCTGCAGGAATGATGACTTCGGCTCCATTGTCGACCAGCGGCTGAGCCTGCTCCTGGAATTGTTTGACTACGCGATCATAGGTTGCCGGATCGGTGAACGCCCGAACGAGCAAGGCCGGGTCCGTCGAGATAGCCTTCACGGCCACCACGCGGCTTTGGAGGCTATAGCGCTCGACGACCTCCTCGAGGATCGGGATGAAGACAGGGTTGATCGTAACCAGCGCGATCTTCCGTCCGAGCATGCAGGCGTACAACATGCTGGCTTCGCCGAGGGCGAGGACAGGAATGTCCACAGCGGATCGCGCTTCGTACAGTCCGCCGTCCTGGAAGTGCCCAATCGCGAACGCGTCGTAGCCCTGCTGTTGCGCCGTCACGGCGTTCCGGACCACTTGGCGCGAGCAGCGGAATTCGGTGAGTCGATGGAGTTCCAGATCGGGCGGGACGATGCCGTGCAGCTCAAACTGCACACCGGGATCGGACATGCCTTGGAGCGCCTGGCCCAAGTCTTTGAAATAAGCGGTCTGTTGACCCGGATCGACGAAACTCTGGTACCAGATTTTGACGGGCTTCGACTCGGCAGGCATGTCAACCTCCTCGCATGAAGCAACTCATCTCTCGGGCTCCCTCATGTACCACAAACAGCCGTGGCTGGTCACCGGCAAATTCCGCGCGCGCACTTTAAATTGAAGGATTGTGCATTGCCCCGAGGCTCTGGTATGGTGCGCCTCTCCAAAATTCACCGGGACAAGGAGCAAGCGGGTACCCATGGCGACACATGACAAACAAGTGATCTTTTCTTTGGTCGGAGTCGGGAAGGTCTACCCGCCCAAGAAGCAGGTCCTGCGCGACATCTATTTGGGCTTTTACTACGGCGCCAAGATCGGAGTCCTGGGCTTGAACGGCTCGGGCAAGAGCACGCTGCTCAAGATCATCGCCGGGGTCGATCAGAATTACGTGGGCGAGGTGACGCGTTCGAAGGGCTACACGGTGGGCCTGCTCGAACAGGAGCCGCAGCTCGACAACGACAAAACGGTCAAGGAAATCGTCGAAGAGGGGCGGCGGGACGTCGTGGCGCTGCTGAAAGAGTACGAGGACGTGAGTAACAAGATCGGCGACGGCTCGCCGGACGAGATGGAAAAGCTGTTGGAGAAACAGGCGCAGCTCCAGGAAAAAATCGAGGCCGCCAACGGCTGGGAATTGGAGAATGAGCTTGAGGTTGCCATGGATGCCCTCCGCTGTCCTCCGTCCGATCAGCGGATTGAGACGCTGTCCGGCGGAGAAAAGCGGCGCGTGGCGCTCTGCCGCCTCCTGATCCAGGAGCCTGATATTCTGTTACTCGACGAGCCGACGAACCACCTGGATGCGGAATCCGTGCAGTGGTTGGAGCAGCACCTGCAACAATATAAGGGCACGGTGATCGCCGTGACGCACGATCGCTATTTTCTCGACAATGTGGCCGGCTGGATTCTGGAGCTCGACCGTGGGCACGGCATTCCCTTCCAAGGCAATTACTCCTCCTGGCTGGAGCAGAAGCAGGAACGGCTTGCTAAGGAGGAAAAAGCCGAGTCACAGCGGCGCAAGACGCTCGAGCGGGAATTGGAGTGGATTCGGATGTCGCCGAAGGCCCGCCAGTCCAAGGGCAAGGCGCGGCTCAATCGGTACGAAGAACTGGTCAATCAGAAGCAGGACCAACAGGTGCAAGACCTGGAAATCTACATTCCTCCTGGGCCTCGGCTCGGGGATGTGGTGGTGGAGGCCAAAGGGATCAGCAAGGCCTACGGCGACAAGGTGCTCTTCGAGCGCCTGAGCTTCAATCTGCCCAAGGGCGACATCGTCGGCGTGATCGGGCCCAACGGCGCAGGCAAGACGACGTTGTTCAACATGATCGTCGGGAAGGACAAGCCGGACGCCGGCACGATCAAGATCGGCGAGACGGTGAAGCTCGGCTATGTCGATCAGGATCGCTCGCTCGACGGGAACAAGACCGTCTACGAGATCATCTCCGACGGGCAGGACTCGTTGAGGCTCGGCAAGGTTGAAGTGAACGCGCGCGCTTACTGCACACGCTTCAATTTCAGCGGGACGGACCAACAAAAGAAAGTAAAAGACCTATCAGGCGGGGAACGGAACCGCGTCCACCTTGCGCGGATGCTCAAGGAAGGGGCGAATCTCATCATCCTCGACGAGCCGACCAACGACCTGGATGTCAACACGCTACGCGCGCTCGAAGAGGGGCTGGAGAGTTTCGGAGGCTGCGCCGTGATCAGCAGCCACGACCGCTGGTTTCTCGACCGCATCGCCACGCACATTCTTGCCTTCGAGGGCGACAGTAAGGTGGTGTATTACGAAGGCAACTACAGCGAGTACGAAGCCGACCGCAAGAAGCGGCTGGGCAAAGAAGCCGAGCGCCCGCACCGGATCAGGTATCGGAAACTCACCAGAAGTTGAGAGACTTCTTCCTTTGTGCCACAGACATCTGATCGACCCCGCGGATGCGTAGAAGGAGATGATGAGGGACGGTCGGCATCGGTATTTCCTCAGGCGGTCGATATCCTCCTGCGGCGCGCTCTTGGCCGCAGCAGGCTTGCTGTCCTGCACGCTCGCCGGAACCAACCAATCCGTCACTCAACCGGCCTCTATAGCTCGGCCGGAGCACAGTCGTACGAGCATCGGGATCGGTGAAGAAGAACGAGGCGACGGCCGCTTTATCGGGCTGGCCATCTCCGGAGGCGGCAGCCGCGCGGCTGTGTTCGGCGCGGCGGCGATGAAGGAATTGGATCGCCTCGGCCTGCTACAGCAGGTTGATGTGATCTCTGCCGTCTCCGGAGGAGCGCTGCCGGCGGCGTATTACGCGCTCGATGGCTACCGTTCGGTCGACTTCTCCAACGGTGTCATGGAGCGGATGGGCCACGATTTTCAGCGTCAGCTATTCGGCCGATGGCTGTCCCCCGGTAACCTACTGAGGTATTGGTTCACCGACGCGACTCGCTCGGACACCCTGGTCGAAGTCCTCGACGAGGAGCTGTTCCACGGCGCGACCTATGCCGACCTGAATCCGGCCAGACCCAAGCTCTTGCTCAACGCCACGAATGCGTTGAACGGCGAGCCGTTTGTCATTTCCAACGAAAGCTTTGCCGCCTTGAACAGGCCACTCGCCTCCTTCGCTATAGCCCGAGCGGTGTACATGTCGGCGGCCTATCCCGGTCTGTTTGAGCCGGTGGTGTTGGCGAAAGGGGGAGAATGAGATTCCCCGCCTGGTCGTCCATCGGTAGTGGCGTATGATGGAGGACCGGTGGACAAC